>JAQYWO010000186.1 GCA_029379215.1 Rhizonema sp. PD37 | reverse complement strand
TAGCCCGTAAGCATCGTTGTTCAACCGCTTAAGATTTATTTTATAAACACCCTCTTAATCAGTTCAGTTTGTTTATCCCTGAGTTCGCTACATTGCTGAGTTTTTTTACTTTCACACTCACTAAGCTGGTTTCCTAAAGCAATTAAGGGCTGACTCAGGGCTGGAACTTTTTTCTCAGTCGGTGTCAAAGGAATTTGCGACTTATCAGTTATACCTTTTCCAGTGCTAATGAAATCACGTATTTCTTGTCCCCGTAAAAGTTCCTGCACATACAGTGCTTCTTTGTTGCGTCCTTGGGATAGTAACAAAGAAGCTAGTTGGCGATAAATATCTGATACTTTCACTTTATCAAAATCAACGATCGCATCTAGAAATGATTTTTGTAACTCTGGTGGTAAACCTTGGATACCGCGCCGGACTTCTTCAATTTCGTTGATGGAATCTTTATAGTACTTAATAGCAATATTAGGCTGATTCAAATCGCGATAAATACGGGCTAAACCTGCGTAAATATAAGTGTCATCACCAGTCACCTGACTCTCGGTTTTGATGAGTAGCGCTTGTTGATAAGTGGCGATCGCTTGTTCTTTGCGTCCAAATTTCCCATGTAAACTCCCCAAAATATTAAGTGCAGTCTTTTCAAAGATAGGATTTTTGACTTTTCGCGTAAATGTCAAAAATGCTTGGGCATTATCAATAGCCTGTTTATCATTCCCAGAATCACCATAACCCAAACTCAGAATTAACTGCGTTATTGCTTCTAATTCTGGTCGTTTTATTTCCCGTGCAACAGTTAATCCTTTTTGAGCAAATTCAATTGTTTTTTCGGGCTTTCCTTGGTAGAAGTAAGCAATGGAAAGAGCAAGTGAAGCGATATTTTCGCTATAGCGATTGTTCAGTTTTCGTGCAATTTCTTGATACTGCTGATAGAGTTCGGTGCTTTTGGTGTAGTCACCCAGGTTAGAGTAAATATTACCGAGAGTGAATGTAGGAGTGAGTTGTAAAGGAAGACTTTTGATCTCTTTAGCTATATTTAAACTTTTTTGTGTCAACTCCAGAGCTTTTGTATAATCCTTCTGCAAGTTGTAAATATAGCCAAGCCTATCTAATGCTTTTGATTTCAAAGCCTGATTTTTTAGTTGCTGTGCCATAGCTAAGCCTTGCTCTACCAATTCCTTACCTTTTTGATAGTTGCCAAGTTTACTGTAAGCACTGCCTAAATCAACTAATAAGTTCACCTCTAAGTTGTGTTCTTTTGTTTTGCGTGCAAAAGCTAAAGCTGGTTCAGCAAATTCAATAACCTTATTTGTTTCCCCTAATGCGGTGTAAGTAATGCTTAAATTTGATGCAGCATTTGCCTCTCCGATAAAATTCTTAGACTTGCGGTAAATTGCTAAACTGGCTTGTCCTGCATTAATTGCTTGCTCCCATTCTCCTCGGAGATTATATCCACTACTGAGAACACTCAAAGCCAAAGCCTCTCCTATTGGATTTTGCAACTGCCGTGCTAAACTAAGGGCTTGGTTTGCAGTTTCAATTGCTTTTTGGGAGTCTCCCAAATTAATGTAGATTAAACCCAGAGCACTCAAAGCGTTGTGTTCAAAGTCTGGCAAGTGAGCTTGCTGATAAACTATCAAGCGTTGCTGTGCAAATTTGAGTGCTTGTTGATAGTTGCCTTGAGCATCGTATATCTGTTTCAGTGTATCTAGGGCCTCTGCTTCAATTAAAGGATTTTTTGTTTGTTGCCCAATTGTTAAAGCTTGTTGTGCAGATTCAATTGCTTTTTGATAATTTTTCTGCTTCGTGTAGGCTTGACTCAGTTGTATTAAAGCATCTGTTTCTAGTTGGGGATTGTTTATTTGCTTTGCAATCGTCCAGCCTTGCTGAGAAAGTTCAATGGCTTTTTGGAAATCTTGTACCTCAGTATAAAAATAACCTAAACCAATCAACGCCTTTGCTTGTTGTTCGGGATAGGGTAACTTTTGCGCTTCCCTTAAGCGCTGTTGTGCAACTTCAATTGCTTTGTCTATTTGTCCAAGACCATAATAATTAAAGCTTAAAGAATATAACGTTCCCAGCTTAAGATCTACAACTAGTAGTCGCAAATTAGCATCTAGTTTATCAAGTTTAATTTCTTCAAACTTAGTGAATGCTTGCTGAAAAGACTCAATAGCTTTCTGAAAATCTCCTAAGGTATTGTAGGTATTGCCAATAGATAACAAAACTTGTGCTTGATTCTGGGTATTGTGAAGTTGTTGAGCAATTTGCAACTGTCGCTTGTATACTTCAATCTCTTTGATGTGGTTTCCTTGCTTACTGTAAACATTTGATAAAGTATCTAAAGCATCATTTTCCCTTTCCAAATCTGGTATTTTTTGAGCGATAGCTACAGCAATTTGTGCAGATTCAATTGCTTTCGAGTCATCTCCTAACCAAAAATAGGCTTTGCTCAGAGTTGCTAATACATTGGCTTCCGTTACTTTATCATTGAGTTCCCTGGCAAGAGGTAATGCTTCCTGTACTGCTAGAGGAACAATCTGAGAGGCTTCCTGCTTAGCCCGCGCTGAATCGCCTTTTATAAGTGTTAATCCTGCATTAGCCCCATGCGTCAGTATGATTATTTTTAAGTTAGCCAACTGTTTGGGACGGTCATTGAGTTTTTTATTAATTGTTAACGCCTGCTGAGAAAACTCTAATACTCGCGCCCTGTCTCCTTGGCTTTCGTAAGTAGCAGCCATTAAACTCAGGATAAGTGCTTCTTGTTTGCTATTTTCCAACTGGCGGGAGATTTTTAGCGCTTGCTGGTAATATTCTAAAGATTTCTCATATTTACCCTGAGTTTGGTAAACTAAACCTAGAGCTTCTAGAATAATACTCTCCACATTGAAATTACCTACCTCTCGACTGACTACTAAAGCTTTCTCATACCACTCTAAGGCTGTCGTATATTCCTTTTTATCGAAAAAGTACAAATTTCCTATTAACAATAGAGTACTTCCTTCTTGGTAGCGGTCATTTACCTCACGGTTAATTGTCAACGCTTGCTGTAAACTTTTTAAAGCTTCAGTATCTTGATTGATATTAGAGTAATTTACCCCTATTTTTCTCAGAGTTTTCCCTTCTCCACCACGGTCTTTAACTTCCCTACGAATAGCTAACGCTTGCTGTAAAAATTCCTGCTCTTTATTGTACTTGTGCTGTCCACCGTAAGCAGTGCCTATATTGTCCAAGGTTTCCCCTTCACCCTGACGATCTTTTAATTGCTGGCGAATGAATAAAGCTTGCTGCAATACCTCCAGTGCTTGGTCATTTTTGTCCAAACTAATGTAAACCATACCAATATCATTCAAGCTTTGCCCAATTCCAGCTTTGTCGTTGAGTTGGCGGTAAATTGCCAGCGCCTCTTGGTAAGTTTTCAGTGCTTTGGAAAAATACCCTTGGCGGTACTGCTGCAATCCTTGCTGGAAAAGTTTCTCAGCCACTGATTTAGAGTTTTCTTTCAGTGTTTGTGCGTAAGTGCGAGGTAGTACACTTATACAATTGGGTGCTAGGGGAATTAGAGAAAGTACAAAGGTAGCGAGAATTAAGCTTTTTAGGCGGTTAGGCATCAGTCAATTCCAAATATTGCTTACATCTGTAAATATTTCTGGCAACCACAGAGGTTATGCAAAATTTACCACTTTTACGTGTTTCTACAGTGTTGTGAGACGACATTTTCTAAATTTTCCAAAGCGATGCCTACGGTAAGCTGCAAAGCGTCTACGCTTTTTGGGTAGTCGCATGTATTATACAACTTCACCTGATGAGTATGAAGTTAGTGTTATTTAGTAGGGGTATTTAATTACCATAAACATTCCGGCGGTATCCAACTCTTATCACTAGCACCACTAATTTTTGGTCTTCAATTCGGCATATGATACGGTAATTACCTACACGGTAGCGCCATAATCCTACTTTGTCTGCTGACAATCCTTCGCCAAAACGTCGAGGATCTTCTTCTGTTGCAATTCTGTTTTCGAGATATGACAAAATTTGGTCTTGTGCGGTGTAGTCGAGTTTTCGCAAATCTTTACCAGCAGCGTCGTCCCATTCAATCGTCCACAAGATCTCTACCCTTCCTGATTTCTTCAATTGTCCAACGACGACCAGGGTTTTGTAACCGCTCAAGAGCGAGGTAAGTATCTTCCAAGTCTTCGATGTACTGCAAAATAGCTTGGTGATAATCTGCTTTAGAGCGACCTGTTACTTTCACCAGATGGTTAAGGCGGTTTTCAATTTCTTGTGAGAATTCAACCGAAGACATAGTTTGTTACTAATACTTTGGACCGCAACATTTTCAGCAATTCTTGCAGGCACATGATTCGACATTGCATGGAGTTGCCGCTTCTGTCTTATTATACATACAATGTCAGAACTTTTTCAGGAAAAGTCAATTTGTAATGCCCCTACCCTTAATAGGGGCGGTTTGAACATGCTATCAAATGTACTCAGATTTTATCTACATTAAACCTTTAACACACCAACTCTTAGATAAATTCGCGCGGATCTGTGACATATCCAGTGAGTGCAGAAGCAGCAGCAGTGTAGGGGGAAGCGAGATAAATTCCAGCTTCTTTATTACCCATGCGTCCGGGGAAGTTGCGGTTTGTGGTGGAAACACAAATTTCCGGTTCATTCACGCGTCCAAAGGTATCTTTGGGGCCACCCAGACAAGCGGCGCATGAGGGTGCGGCAGGTTCAATGCAACCTGCATTTAAGAAAATTTCTGACAGAGTTTGCCCTGCGAGCTTGACTTTAAACAGATCTTCGTAAACTTTTTGAGTCGCGGGTACTAAGTAGGTAGGCACCTTCACCTTCCGATCTTTGAGAACTTCTGCTGCATTGAGAAAATCAGTGGTTTTACCTCCCGTACAAGAACCAATATAAACGCGGTTTATCTTGACATCTTTACATTCTCGTGCTAGCGCCCGGTTATCAGGTGAATGCGGTTGAGCGACGACTGGTTCTAGTTGAGAAACATCATAGCGGTAATCGCGACACTTGGCATCAGAGTCTGTGTAAACAGCTTCAAACGGCTTATTAGTACGCGATCGCACGTACTCAAAAGTCGTTTCATCTGGTGCAATGACGCCATTTTTCCCACCAGCTTCTATCACCATGTTGCACAAAGTCATCCGTTCTTCCATCGTCATCCGTTGAACGGCCTCGCCTGCAAACTCCATCGTTTGGTAAGTTGCTCCGGCAACGCCAATATCCCCAATAATTTGTAAAATCAAGTCTTTTGCTGAGAGGTAAGAAGGCATTTCACCATCTAAAATGAAGCGCAAGGTGGGAGGAACTTTAATTAACAGCTTGCCAGTCCCCATAATGAAACCAGCGTCAGTGTTACCGATCCCAGTTGCAAACTCACCAAAAGCACCAGCATTGCAGGTGTGAGAGTCTGTGCCAAATAAAACTTCTCCCGGACGGGTGTGACCTTCTTGGGCTAAGGTAATGTGGCAAACCCCTTTATAGTCTGGATTAGCTTTAAAATTGGCTTTGTCAATGATGTCGTAGAAGTATTTAATACCTTGTTCTTTAGCAAAATCACGTAAAATGTCAACGTTACGGTTGGCACGTTCATCTGCTGTGAAAATGTAATGGTCGGGAATTAAGACAATTTTTTCTGCGTCCCAAACTTTCGCGTCAGCACCAAATTCGCGTTGGAAAACGCCAATGGTTCCTGGACCGCAGACATCATGAGTCATTAATACATCAACATTTACCCAGATATTTTCCCCTGGCTCGACCATTGACCGACCAGAAGCTTTTGCCAAAATTTTTTCTGTAAGGGTCATGCCCATAGCGATCGCATTCCTCTGTTATAACAAGCTTTAACTTTATCCTGACTTCTACTCAGGGGATTTTAGAGCTTAACACTGCATATGATTGATTACCTGTACAGTGCATTATTGAAGTATTCTTTATTGTATCGCATACAAAAGCCAAGAGTGAGTCAGCACAAGCGCCTGAAATGCTCAATGTCTGTAGTTATTCCATCAGGAGAAGTAAATTTTGTCTATCTTCAGAGAGACTTAAGCAGCTAAACAAGAAATTTCTACAGATAGCTTCTAGCTGAATGTCTCCGCTGTGAGCAGATTTTTTCTTTCTTTAGCTATTTTTTACATACTTTTCAGTAAGTTTACTGAGACTATAACAAGAAATATTTTTTATATTAAACGTAAATATACGCTCATTAACTATCTTTTCACCTGATGTATTGAGGACAAGAAAGTACATTAGTTGTGAAAATACAGGCATCACCATAGATAAACTTTCAGACCAATCTGAACTCAGAGCTAACTCAAACACAAATAAATGAACACCATGCAGAATTTCGTGGCTTCGGTTCTCGAGAAATATCTTGCTGAGGATACTTATGTGGATTGGCAAAAAGACATACCTACTTGCCAGATTGCAAATTTTACACCAGCAATAAAAGCAAATCAGTATTATTTTGATCGTCCTCAATGGGCACAAGGTTACTTTGAAGCTTGTCACCGAGACGAAACATTTAAAAAATGTTGGCATTCAGCGATGGGGAGTTGGGATGACAAAATTGTCGTTGATATCGGATGTGGGCCTGGCAACTTGTATGCCACGCTAGGCGGTTCGCCAAAATTACTGATTGGTGTGGATATTTCTCGCACATCTTTAGAAATGGCGCAAAAAATTGGCTACACGCCCATCCTCGCAGACGCCCACGACTTACCATTTATCGATGGGTTTGCAGATATTGTTACACTCAACGCTACAATACATCACTGTGACAATATGACAAAGGTTTTGGCAGAAGCAGCGCGTTTGGTTCGCCCTGGTGGGTTGTTAATTACCGATCACGATCCACAGCAAACTGCTTGGAATTGGAAAGGTATAGTTGTACCTTTATATAAAATCAGAGTGCCGATATATTGGTTATTAAATGGTGGCAAGTTTATGTCGAAAGAAGAACACGATGCCATGATAAATACTGAAATTCACCACAAACCCGGTGCTGGTGTCGCGTCGAGGATGTATTACCAAACCTTGGAACCTCTTGGCTTTACAGTAAAGGTTTATCCGCACAACCATACTCTAGGAGCAGAAGTATTACAAGGCAATTATGGTCGTTCAGATCTAAAGTATCGCTTCAGTCAACAGTTATCTGGTATCAATCCTAATTCTCCGGAAGCCGCCTTATCTCTAATGTGCATTGCCAGGAGAGGAGAGTAGGGGAGTAGCAGAATAATAACTCTCAACCGCTAATCATTAAGCGCTAATTCTGCTAAACCCAAATAACGAATCCCTTCTGGATTGACTTCAAAGCGGCAGGGTAGAACTTCTAAACCAAGAGCGATCGCAGACCTTAACAGCTTACCATATACAGGGTCAGTACTATCACCAGGGGCAAACTCAATACAATCACCCCGATTAATTAAGTAAAGCATCACCGCACGACTTTGGGGTAAAAGCGCCATCAACTCTCGCAAATGCTTTTGTCCCCTTGTTGTCTCAGTATCGGGAAAAAGTGCTAATTTCCCCTGCGCCCAAGTTGTATTTTTGACTTCGAGATAAATATTGCTACTATTTTCAGTTAAGTGAGATAAGAAAAAATCTACGCGACTTTTTTTATCTTGTCCGTAGGGAACTTCAGTACGAATTTGACTGTAGTTCCCCAATTCTGTAAAAAGATTTTTTTCCAAAGCTAACTTAATGATCCGATTCGATAAAATAGTATTAATACCTACCCAAGTAGGTTCATTATCATGTACTTGAATCAGTTCCCAAGTGTAAGGTAGTTTGCGACTGGGATTATCACTTAAAGAAAGCTGTACCATGCTACCAGGAATGGAAACCCCTGTCATTGGTCCTGTATTCGGACAATGTGCCGTGACTACCTCCCCAGTAATAAGTTCAACATCAGCAAAAAATCGTTTGTAACGTCTAATGAGGATACCTGGGTACAACGGTGGGTAGCGGTAAAGGTAGTCAATCATTGGCAAATTTTTTCTTTTTTGTTCATACCAAACGTTCAAACATAGTATAGGGGTTGTAGAGATGCGATGCTTGAAGCTTCTCTACATTTAAGCTGGGAGGGAAGTAATACCATGACACTTGATGTGTCCAATATCAATAGTCTCTGGGGTTCTTTGATTGTTGAAGAGTTAATTAGAAATGGAGTGGATTACTTTGTCATTTCTCCAGGTTCTCGTTCCACCCCTTTGACGGCAGCCGTAGCCCGTAATTCTCAAGCGAGAAAAGTTGTTTGTTTTGACGAACGTGGTGCAGCGTTTCATGCGATTGGGTATGCACGTGCGACAAGGAATCCTGCTGTGCTCATCTCTACCTCTGGAACAGCCGCAGCCAATTACTATCCTGCTGTGATCGAGGCTTTTACTGATGGAGTGCCGATGATGGTTTTATCTGGCGATCGCCCTCCAGAACTAAGACAAACAGGTGCCAATCAAACGATTCAACAATTTAATCTTTATGGACAGTATGTGAAATGGCAATTCGATCTGCCATGCCCTGACGAAAAAATTTCTCCTCAAATGATTTTAACAACCATCGATCAAGCAGTTTACCACGCCAGAAAATTACCTAGTGGCCCTGTACATCTTAATTGTATGTTCCGGGAACCCCTAGCTCCTACCAATGCATATATTCCCGAAATGTACTTGGCTTCTTTAACTCGGTGGCAAGAGCAGCAAAAACCATACACCGAATATACGGCTTCACAAGTCCTACCTAACGAAGTCAGTATCAACCAATTAGCAGAAATTATCAATCAAACAAAATGCGGGATTCTTGCTGTTGGTCAATTAAAGTCTCATGCTGATATCCAAGCAGTGTCAAAATTAGCTGAAAAGCTTCAATGGCCAGTATTTACAGATATTCAATCAGGAATGCGTTGGGAAAGTTCTTTAACAAATATAATTCACTATTTCGACCCAATTCTATTGACAGATATATTTAACAATGAACAACCTTTAGAAACAGTTATACAAATTGGTAGTCACATTACATCCAAAAGATTTCTACAACTGATAGAAACATCTCAAGTAGAAAATCATGTTGTCATCATTGATGATCCGTACCGTCACGATCCAGCGCATAACATATCTTTACGAATTGAAGCAAGTATTCCGCTATTTTGTGAACAATTATTACCAAATATTAATAAATTTGAAAATCTGCATTTTGTTACTAAATTACATCAACAGTCTCAATTAATTAACCAGATTATTGATGATTTTCTTTTTAGTTCACAACGAATAAGTGAACCTGCTGTAGCTAGAATGATTTCTCGGAATATCCCTCGAGAACATGGACTATTTCTTGCCAGTAGTATGCCGATTAGGGATATGGATATGTACGCGGTATGCGATCGCAATTCCGTACCGGTGGCTGCAAACCGAGGTACAAGCGGTATCGAAGGAACTATCGCCTCTTCCTCTGGTTTTGCTGTCGGCTTAAATTCACCTGTGACTGTTCTCGTTGGAGACTTAGCTTTTCTCTATGACTTAAATTCACTTGCCCTGCTGAAATCTCTTTCTCAACCCCTAGTTGTGGTAGTCATTAACAACAATGGTGGTGGAATCTTTTCGTTTTTACCAATTGCTCAGTTTCCAGATATCTTTGAACCTTACTTTGGTGTTCCCCATGGGCTGAAATTTAAGCAGGCTGCTCAAATGTTTGGCATTGACTATTATCATCCACAGACAACAGATGAATTTCTAGCTGCTTACCTAGCAGCTACCAATCATCAGTACCCTACAGTCATTGAAGTCACAACCAATCGGGAAGAAAATTACGCTTTACATCAAGCTTTGCAGAAAAAAATTATTAATCAGATCCCCGACTTCTTTAAGAAGTCGGGGATCTAGTTTCACAAAATATTTAGTGTTTGCATATGAAATACCGCTTTGAGTTTCGCCCTTATAGACGTAAGTTTAAGCAGCCATTGGCAACTAGTCATGGCTTGTGGGAAGTTAGGGAAGGAATTATCCTTCGGCTTTCAGATAAAACAGGTTGTACGGGTTTTGGTGAAATTGCTCCGGTAAAATGGTTTGGTTCTGAAAGTTTTGAGGAAGCGCTGGAATTTTGCCGTCAATTACCTTTAGAAATCTCTACAGATGATGTGTTTGCTGTTCCCTCAGAACTTCCTGCTTGTCAATTTGGCTTTGAGTCGGCTTGGGAAGAAGTCAGATCATGTGCGGTGGAAGATTTATCATTTAACTTGACACAAAGAGGAGTTTATGATGAAGACTTATATGGATTTCAGAGTGATAAATCAATCACGTTTAGTGGTTTGCTGCCAACAGGAAAAGCGGCTTTAGATGAATGGAGAAACCTTTGGGAGCAGGGCTACCGTACTTTTAAATGGAAAATTGGTGTAGCTTCAATTGTCAATGAGCTAGAAGTTTTTGAGAAATTAGCTTTCGTCTTACCATCAAAGGTAAAGCTGCGGTTGGATGCTAACGGTGGATTGAGTTTTGTGGAAGCTGCTGAGTGGCTAAAAGCTTGCGATCGCCATCAGATCAATATAGAATTTCTCGAACAACCGTTACCAACCAGTGAATTCAACGCTATGCTCAGCTTGAGCAACCAATATTCTACCAAACTTGCTTTAGATGAATCAGTGGCAAATATTCATCAGCTAAAAACATGTTATCAACAGGGATGGCGAGGGATTTTTGTGATTAAACCTGCAATTGCTGGTTCTCCAAAACTTTTACGTCAGTTTTTTCAAGACAACGAAATTGATGCTGTTTTCTCAACCGTATTTGAAACCCCAATTGGAAAATGCGCTGGATTGAGGCTAAACACTCAACTTAGCAAAAATAATCGTGCGGCTGGTTATGGTATTGCCCATTGGTTTACTAATAATGATTTTTTCTCGGAATTAGAAACAACTTCATTTCAACCACATACACCTGCTCAACCAACCGCTGAAGAAATATGGATACACCTTTAGATTACTAGAGAAAACACTGCCAAGATAATTTGCTGTTAGGTTATAACTTGGTGGAGTTCATTTCCTTAACTGAAGCCTTATTTCGAGAATTGGTTAATCCTAATCTTCAGAAAATCTTACTTGCAGAGTCAGATCCTTCGTCGAAGTCTTTGTTTTCGCCTTCACTGTCGCCGGAGCCGTCACTATCGCCTTTGCCTTCACTCTTAAAATGACCACTGGTTTACTTTCTTTAACTAATAGCGTTCAAATTGATTCCTTTACTCTGGGAAAAGGGAATGGAGAGAACTTGATAAAAAGGATGTTAATTCAGTTTTTAGCACAAGTTAAATGATGATTACCGACCAAGAGAATAGGTGTGTTTTTAGGTGTGGAAGCTTGCTATATTCTGGTATGGTAAACCATATAAATTGGCATAAAAAAAGTTATAAAGACCACATTTTGAGAACAGTATAGTCTGTGGTTAGGTATAACAATTTTAAGTTGATTTGTTGGTCTGTATAGAGCTAAAACACCAGTTTATGTGATCCCGGAGAGGAGCGAAAACATTTTTGCGATCACATGCATGCATGTGATCGCAATAGAGACAGTTTTAGCCAAAGGGTTGTCCAAAAAGGTGACAATGAACGAAAATTAAATATTAATTGAAAACTAGATTAAGTATCTATTACATAAAAATGATAGATTTAAATATAGTAATTACTCAATATTATCTGGGATTAATTAATAATATAACAATGAATAATTTTCCATATATAGTTGGAGCAAAAATTGATATTCAACAGGGATTAATTATGTGGATAAGAAAAATTGGAGAGTATTTGAACCTTTACTACCAAGGAGATAAGGAAAACGCTAAAAATACCACGTTTTTCAACTGTATGTCGAAGGTGGAAGTACTTGATGAGCTTTTAATAAGCAGACGCGATGATTTTAGAGGCGTAAAAGATACTCAAGGAATACTACAGTCCGCGTGCATCATTGAAGTAGCACAAATATACATCAATAACCAAAGTTATACAGGCTTGGCAATCGAAAGTTTCACCAACGCACCGTGGAATACGATCGCCCATCCACAACCGGAAACCAGAAAAGGGAGTGCTACCTCGTTAATTGAAGAATTGGTACGTGAGAGTCAACGCCTCCAGTTTAATGGTATCGTTAAAGCAATGACAATACCCAGTGTTCGTCCATTCTATAGAAAAGTCGGATTTATAGAAACGGACGGTTCGGGAGAAATGATACTTACTCCTGATGCAGCACAAGAGTTTTTAACAAGACAGCAGCAATTAAGGGAAGTCCACCATGACACAGGAAATTGAAAAACTAAAAACTACAGAAGAATTACTCCAATGGCAAGAGGAAATATATGAACTAGAAAAATACGCTTTCGCGGGGATCATGTCAGAGTCAGAAAAAGAACGGCGAGTCAACAATCTCCTTGATAAAAACTATTACCACCGTCATCTAGAAAAAGTGCGCCAATGCAAACAAAAACTATTAGAAGATCTTGCATACCTCGAACAACGCGAACAGTTACTACTAGTAGAAATCGATAAAAAATCCCAGTCTTCATCTTCAACCGACTCAAACAACCAATATTAATTAATAAATTAAGTCTCAAAACCAAATCCTTGCTTGACAAAACAATAATAGTTTGTCTAAAGTAGTAATTTTTAAGAATTAACTCCTGGTTCACCCTCTTCTTTAACTCTTAAAAAAATGGGCGAACCGGGAGTAATAAATTCCGGATACAAGCCCCTTAATATTTCTTTAAACTAGTTGAAGAGTGGAAGCCAGAACCAGAAAGGGTAGTCCGTACTGCGGACACCCCTCGCCGCAAAGGTGACAATGTAGTGCAATTTCCCTCAACAGAAGAATTATTAGCATCTGTAATATGTTAAGCTTTTATGCATTTTGTCAATACCTCCAAGAAATGATAAAAATAACAGCAAAGTTCGGATTGTCTTACTTATAGACTGGTGCGCCACTGCGTTGGACGGGTTCCCCGGCTTGAAGCAAGTGGCGTTAGCGCCGACGAATTATCTCTGCCATTTGAGCGGATTTCTTTGGAAATGTTATATCGGGGTTTGTACCATTTTAGCGTCGCCCATGACAAGGGCAAAGCCACAGACCCAATTAAGTACTGCGCTGCAAAAGAAAATCAGGATTTAGGTGTAGTCAAAGCACTCCGAAAGCGTGTCCCCAAGCTCGATCTATCACCTTTTCCTCTACCCCCCCCTTGAAAAATGTGCAGTTCTCTTAACCTATCACAGATGCTATAGCATCGGTTGCTCATTTTACCCCTGGCTTTTAGGTAGCTGTTCTCTAAGTTGCTGATTTTCTGCTTGTAGGGCTTTTACAAGTTGTTCCAGTTTCTGAATCTTGTTATTCTGTTTTTGGATAATGTCTTCAGGAGACATGGGTGCTGGCTGAAACCAAACCTTGTAATTGGTACTAGAAATGTCGTTATTAGAGACTGAACTAACTGCAATCTTAACTGCCGGATCGCCAAAAATGGCATAATTTCTAGCATTAGTGCTCCTAGTTGAGAGATCTGCAATATCCTTGTCGGAGTTTTCATTACGGATGCTAAGGTTGCAGTCAGAGGCTAACTCGGCGTACTGCTGGTTAAAGTATTCCATCGCGTAACCTACAGGATATCGATCAATCAAACATTTCAAGAAGCTTTGGTAAACGACGAGTTGTTTAGTACCATAGACTTGAAAAGAATTAGCGAAAGCCCGATCAACATGACCGATCACAGCAAGTGCCCCTCCTTTAGCATGGCTGAGTAGCTGCTGGGGTAAACGAGCAATGAAGGGTGCTTCAGCCAGTTCCTTTTCACCCTGTTTGAAGTCGTTGAATTTAGGAGTTCCTAAGCCATAGCAGGCAAAATGGAAGGTAATGAGTCCATGAAAATTTGCTTCTGCCTTGATATCAGCGGCAGAAAACACTTGCGTCTCCGGGTCGAATTTTGAGAATCGCTTCCATTCTTGGCAAACTAAAGATCCTTGAAACTGTTTTTGATATGGGTTATCTTTTGGAAAACCCATGCCATGACTAGCAGTAAACAAAATTGCTGGGGCAGAACCTTGATTGATTTGGCGAGATAGGTTCTGTTTAGTCGCTTCCTCAGCAAGCAGTGTCGGGCAATCCCAGCTAGGTGCCTTTTCAGGAAGCCATTCTGACAGGGGTTTGATCAATTTCTCTGAACTTAGTTTCGTTGCATCATCACCCTGATTGCGGACACCCCAAAAGCTGACTTGGCGGGGACGCTCCACTTTCTCCGTCTCTGCTCTGACAACACTTTGAGCATAGTAGGCGTACTCGGCGAGGGTATCGAAGTAAATGCGCCCAACGGCATATTGCACATCAAGTTGGTACTGGAACTCGTAGGGAATGGTTTCGGGATCGCCCACAATCATCAAATAATAGGGCATTCCTTGACCTGGGTCAACAGCACCAGAGGTTGGAACTTTGTATGCTTTCAAAAAATCATTTTTGGATTGACCAGATTTATAAACACATTCTTTATAATAAGTTTCAACCTGCTCAGATGCTTTCTGCTGACGATGTTTTAGCAGTAACCCTAAACCATTGTCAGATTTGAGGGCTTCAAGGGTGTAGCCAGGATAGGTTTCGGCAAAGATTACCCCCCATCCAGCTATCGCTAAATCTGTCGGATCTACCCATGCCGCTGGCGCTTTCGATTGATCTCGCAGCTCTCTTGCTCTATCTTTCAGGTCATTCAAATGCTGCTTTTCTGTAGAAGCATTCTTGGCAATGGTAGCGATTTCCTTAGTAGAGAGTTGGGGGAATAAATAATCACCAGTTGCGCCGTTAATGCCGTTTTCAAAACTATCAGTCATTGCTATACTCTTTTAATAAATTTTGAAGTTCAAGCTCTGTGAAGGGGTTGACCTTTTGTTTCAAGTGCCCTGCCCCACTGAGACTTGAGTAGCAATGCGTTTTGCTTCAGCTTCTGGTTCAAACCCTAAATCTAAACCGTACTGCTTGGCTTGTTCAAATTTGGCGCTCGCCTCGTCAATTGCCCCATCCTCAGCGAGTTTCCTACCCTGCCCCACTAAGACAGGAGCAGCAATGCGTTTAGCTTCAACTTCTGGTTCAAACCCTAAATCTAAACCGTATTGCTTGGCTTGCTCAAATTTGGCGCTCGCCTCATCAATTGCCCCATCCTCAGCGAGTTTCCTACCCTGCTCCACTAAGACAGGAGCAGCAATGCGTTTAGCTTCAACTTCTGGTTCAAACCCTAAATCTAAACCGTATTGCTTGGCTTGTTCAAATTTGGCGATCGCCTCCGAAATCTTGCCTTCCAGTGCTGCAAACGTACCCTGCATTCTTAAAATTGGGGCAGTTAGGCGCTCAGCTTCAACTACAGGGTCTATAGTTAAATCTGGATTCAATTGTTTGGCTTGATTAAATTTAGCGAGAGCTTGATCATAATCACCAGAACGAGCTAATTTCTGACCTTGCTGGATAAAAATCGGAGCAATCAGACGCTTGGCAGATGCTTCTAATTTATCATCGTTTAGAGTCAGTGCCTCATCTATATCTGTTTCTAAAACCAACGATGCTTTTCCACATTCAAAAGCTTGCTTCAAACGAGTAATGGCTGGTTCAATTTCATTCTGTTCTGCACGCGAATAGCCCTCTTCAAAAAGACGAGTTCTAGCTGCAATGCCCTCCAAGTCATAAGTCCAGTTGTTTCCTAAACGGCTCAGACAAGTTCTTAACCAGCAGCGCCAACTTGTTTGCTTCCATAACCGCACACTCTTGTCGTCACTGCCACTGACAATCGTCTGTCCATCCGGGCTAAAGGCTACCGAGTAGACACGATGTGTATGCCCTTCTAGAGGATTGCCTTTGGGGGTGCCATCGAGGTTCCACAACCGCACACTTTTGTCACCACTGCCACTGACAATTGTCTGTCCATCTGGGCTAAAGGCTACCGAGAAGACAGTATCTGTATGCCCTTCTAGGGGATTGCCTTTGGGGGTGCCATCAAGGTTCCACAACCGCACACTTTTGTCACCACTGCCACTGACAATCGTCTGTCCATCCGGGCTAAAGGCTACCGAGGTGACAGAACTTGTATGCCCTTCTATGGGATTGCCTTTGGGGGTGCCATCGAGGTGACACAACCGCACACTATTGTCACGACTGCCACTGACAATCGTCTGTCCATCCGGGCTAAAGGCTACCGAGTTGACATGATATGTATTCCCTAGTATGGGATTGCCTTTGGGGGTGCCATCAAGGTTCCACAACCGCACACTAATGTCACGACTGCCACTGACAATCGTCTGTCCATCCGGGCTAAAAGCTACCGATAAGACAGCTTCTGTATGCCCTAGTATGGGATTGTTTTTGGGGGTGCCATCAAGGTGACACAACCGTACACTGTTGTCGTCACTGCCACTGACAATCGTCTGTCCATCCGGGCTAAACGCTACCGAGTTGACAGAACTTGTATGCCCTTCTATGGGATTGCCTTTGGGGGTGC
>JAQYWO010000185.1 GCA_029379215.1 Rhizonema sp. PD37 | reverse complement strand
ACCTAATACTATAAAGTATGTCTTATAAAATACCAGTTTCCGTACTAATTCCAGCGAAAAACGAACAAGCAAATTTGCCTGCTTGCCTTACAAGCCTCCAGAGAGCCGATGAAGTGTTCGTTGTTGATTCTCAAAGTAACGACAGAAGTGGCGAAATTGCTAAAAGTTCTGGTGCTAATGTTGTGCAGTTCCATTTTGATGGAGGTTGGCCAAAAAAGAAAAATTGGTCTTTAGATCACCTACCTTTTCGTAACGAATGGGTATTGATCGTTGATTGTGATGAGCGCATCACCTCAGAACTTTGGGAAGAAATTGCAGAAGCAATTCAAAATCCCGAATACAACGGCTACTACCTCAACCGTCGTGTCTTTTTCTTAGGTCAATGGATTCGTCATGGCGGCAAATATCCAGATTGGAATTTGCGTTTGTTTAAGCATAAACAAGGTCGTTACGAAAACCTCCATACTGAAGATATTCCCAATACTGGCGATAACGAAGTTCACGAACACGTTATCTTAACAGGAAAAGCCGGGTATCTAAAAAATGACATGGTTCACGAGGACTTCCGCGATCTTTATCATTGGATAGAAAGGCATAACCGTTATTCAAACTGGGAAGCTCGTGTTTATCTCAATCTACTTACAGCTAAAAATGAAAGCGACACCATTGGGGCTAATCTCTTCGGTGATGCCGTTCAACGCAAGCGCTTTTTGAAAAAAGTCTGGGTGAGGCTGCCATTTAAACCAATTTTGCGGTTTATTTTGTTCTACATTGTCCAACGTGGTTTTTTGGATGGCAAAGCTGGATATATTTACGCACGGCTTTTAAGTCAGTACGAATATCAAATTGGTATAAAATTATATGAAATAAAGCAATGTGGTGGTCAGCTTAATACCATATCCACCACAATTTCCGTGCCTGGAATCCCAACAGAATTAGGCCAAACAGCAATGTAGAGTAGGGGCAGGTTTTACCTATCAATATACCTATTTAATATTGATAAATAAAACCTGCCCCGACTTTTTTTGACAACTAACAATCAACCCAACAATTCTTGATGATTAATGATCAACCTTTTGTAGATTTACGTAAATATGACCAATCTTGGTTTGACCGGGGGCGTGCAGGTTGGTATATTTTGTTGTGGTGGTTGGTTCAAGCGATCGCCTTTCCTCTAACTCCTCATCCGCTTAACAATTGGCGTTGCTCTTTATTGCGGCTTTTCGGTGCTTGTATAGGTAAAAGTGTAATAATTCGACCAACCGCCCGCTTTACCTACCCCTGGAAAGTCTTCATTGGTGATTACACTTGGATTGGAGATGATGTAATTTTATACAGTCTTGACAACATCAACATCGGTGAACACTGCGTAGTCTCACAGAAAAGTTACCTGTGTACTGGTAGTCATGACATCAGTGATCCTACGTTTAAATTGAAAACAGCAAGTATCACTATCGGTAATGGAGCATGGATTGCCACTGATTGCTTTGTAGGACCAGGAGTAAAGATCGGTGCTAATGCTGTCATTGGCGCTCGGAGCAGTGTTTTTAGTGACATACCATCAGCACAAGTATGTTGGGGAACACCTTGTCGTCCCCAACATACTAGGAACAAGACGGGTTACGTTGCTTGATTGGGATCGATTCAAATAAAACTACGCTTGATTGCCTTTTTCCCGTAAGAAGAGAACAGCACATATAATCTAACTTTAGAACGTCATAATTTCCCACAGACATACTTATAATCAAGAATATCGTATTCAATTTATCTCAATCCGAGTTAAGCGATCGTGCAAACCCCATCTGACGTAAGCCCAGTTAATCCCAAATTAGAAAGAACAGTCAACATTTTGCGCACTATTGGCTGGGGAAGCTTGTCTTTACAACTTGGATTGGGTGCGGCTTCTTTGCTGATGCTGATATTCGCGGTGTTCAGTCGTAATTTCAGTCAAGCAATAACGCCTACGCCCGTAGTTCAGGGAGTTCCAAGCACAGCACTTACTGACTACAGTCAAGCAACGACCCCTGGAAGTGGTATTAGTGTTTTTTGGGCAGTATGTGGGATTTTAGCACTGCTGTTCAGTATTTATCTCGCTTTTCGTTTAACTCTTTATGCAAGACGGCTTCGCGTTTCAAGTCCTGAGTTACATCCTAAAAAAGCTGAGTTGATGCAATTGCTGCGAATTAGTACGATCGCAGGCTTGGTAGGAATGCTACTTTTCATTATTGGCGGTGGAGTTAGTTTGTCCGTCTTATTAGCAAAATCAATTGCTCAACCTCAGGGGGTTGCAATCTACGATCCAAATCGAATCATTCGTCCACTTGATATCTTCGTAGCATCAGCAAACATGAGCGGAATTTCTGCACACTTTATTGGGGCAGTGGCTTCTTTAGGGTTGTTCAACTGGCTGCATCGTTCGGATGCGAAAAGCTAAAAATCAATCAAAGACATAAGTAGCTGTAGGGCAAGTTATAAGTTCTTGAAGGAAGCAATGCGATGAGCGTGAGGTGGATCTAAAAATGAGCGATACGGCTTAAGCCGTGGCTGAGGGCATCGCCACCACCCGGTTCTCAGTAATAAAAATATTTATTACGTATTTTCTAATTGCAAATAATTAAAATCTTTCGGAGAAGCATTTATAATCTTTTGCAGACGTAGCTTTTAGTTAAGAGTCTGAGCGAAAAAATTGGTTTAAAAAAGTCCGAAAGATTCTCAGAAAAGACTTTACCTTCAACTTAATCTTTGTTGAAATAAATAAATGTCTTGGTAAACCAGTGTGCATGACGCTTTTTCCAGCCTTTGGCGACTGGTGGAATGATCCAGTTGGAGCGTCACCCGATCATCTGGTGCGATCGGGAATTGTCTTCTCACTCGGGGAGACGCAATTATGTGTTCCGGGCGTCAGAACGGTTTTACATATCAATATTCTTCAAGCGGTTCGGGAGTAATTTGACAAGTCGTTAATTTAAGAATGAAGAGAATAGTAAATTGTGGTGAAAAGTATTGCTCCCGACGCCAAGTTGGAGGATTTGCGCTGAAGATGTGCATAAGTTGATTTCACTCTCTACAACTTCGATTTAAAAAGCTGCTAACTTTGTACATGGGATTAAACTTTTCATAGATTAAGACAAGTTATGAATCTTGACGTTAGATTGAAAATTGTTAGTGACAAAAAACAACTAGAAAGTATTATAGACTATTGTGGCGCAATGCGAATTGTTTTCTTTCGAGAATTACCTTATTGTTATGCTGGGTCATTTGAGCAAGAAAAAGAATATTTGTCTATTTATATTAGAGAAAAACTTAGTATTGTAGTTGTTGCAGAACTAGGTAGTGACATCATTGGAATAGCAACAGGAATCCCATTCTTTACGCTTGCACACTACTTTGGAGATATTCAAAAACAATATGAAACTTTTAATATAGACATAAATAAAGTCTTCTACATTGGGGAATTGATTGTAAAACCAGAACATAGAGGTAAAGGTTTGGCTTCAAAGCTGTTATCTCTCATTTACTCATTCGCTCAAGAGCATGGATTTACAAAAATCTCGGTTTGTACAGGAGTGCAACCAATCGAGAATGTTCATTCACAGTCGATAGAGAAATTACTTAATAAGGAAGGCTGGATAGACCAAAATCTTGTGAGTATCAGTGAATTCCCAACTGTACAGATAGATGGTTCTATAGCCAGTGAAAACCATCAATTAAAATTTTGGATTCGAGATATTTAGATACAATCTCTCAACAAAATCCATTTTAGGCAGCATAACTCTGACCCACCGTATGATTTGGTAGCGATTGATGTGGCGATGCGGGAGTATCCAATGTAAAAGCAACAATTTTTAACACTCTAATTAAATGGTCATGCAAGGTCCCTACCGATTGGGTTAAATCGGTATGGCTAATGGCTACGCTTTTGTTAAATCAAACTGCTTCTTCTGGTTTCCAACTAATCCGATTTAACCCAATCGGTAGGGATGAGTTTGTGGAGATGTCTCCTGCAAGAGATTGTTTCCAACTAATCCGATTTAACCCAATCGGTAGGGTTTTTCTTAGGATCTTTGGCTCTAGGCACATGTTTCCAACTAATCCGATTTAACCCAATCGGTAGGGAAAAATATAAATGTTTCAACTCAGCAAGTCTCTACAGGTTTCCAACTAATCCGATTTAACCCAATCGGTAGGGACTCTTTGGTTTTTCTGCACAGTATCCCTATTTATAGTTTCCAACTAATCCGATTTAACCCAATCGGTAGGGACTCTTTAGTTTTTCTGCACAGTATCCCTATTTATAGTTTCCAACTAATCCGATTTAACCCAATCGGTAGGGACTCTTTAGTTTTTCTGCACAGTATCCCTATTTATAGTTTCCAACTAATCCGATTTAACCCAATCGGTAGGGAGCTAATTGTAAAAATCTGCGTTTTCCAGTTAAAATGTTTCCAACTAATCCGATTTAACCCAATCGGTAGGGCACTTCTGCTTAGGCGTTATTCATGATTAGTCATTGTTTCCAACTAATCCGATTTAACCCAATCGGTAGGGCTTTCTTCAAAATTAGGGTATAAGAATCCTGATGTTTCCAACTAATCCGATTTAACCCAATCGGTAGGGAGAAAACAAATGAGGGTAGATGATAACAAAGAGTTTCCAACTAATCCGATTTAACCCAATCGGTAGGGAAAGAATAGTAAGATATATAGAGTAGGAAGAAAAGTTTCCAACTAATCCGATTTAACCCAATCGGTAGGGTTTGACGGGAGAATTAACTTTGCTTATCCTTTCTCGTTTCCAACTAATCCGATTTAACCCAATCGGTAGGGAATCTGTCTGACTCTAAACTCGTTATGTTGGCTAAAAGTTTCCAACTAATCCGATTTAACCCAATCGGTAGGGGATTTTTTGGTTAGAGTTTCTCATTTAGTTGAAGAGTTTCCAACTAATCCGATTTAACCCAATCGGTAGGGAGTTCGTCTGGGAGCCTTTACCCAGTATAGGTTTCAGCCGCCAAATCGACGCATCTCAAAAAATGATGATCTAAAACAGACAAAATAGAGCAAAACACAGGTCTCAAAGCCTTACCCCGTATACCATCGACGCATCTCAACGGAAAATATAGGGTTTCAGCGTTTTGGCGAGATGCGTCGATAAGCATGTTACAAAACCTCCTTTTCTATCCTAAAACCCAGAGAAAATAGTACTTTGATAGCTCAACACTACTAATAATTAACACAGTTTTTTCAATTTCTCAATCAGCTGTTACATTTCCGACAATCTGCTCACCCCAAGAAATAAATACTGAGAATCCGGATATCTCAGTACAAACCGAACCGACCCAAAATTTGGATGATCATAAGAAAGACCTAAATAAGTCACTTTACGCAGAAAACTCAAACGCACCAATATCAGCTCTACCATTGACGTAACGAGGAAACCCACGCTGGTCGGTGGTGGGGTCAGTGTCTAGCACAGTTGGGTCGGCAGCATCAATTGCTGGGCTATCTGGGAGGAGGGCTACTGTTTGGGTGTCGCCACCGTAAAAGTCTAAGAGCGCAAGTCTTGGATCAATTGGATTGTCGCTTGTTCCAACTAAGTCTCCTGTGGTTCCAAATCCGGTACTGCCTGTACTGTCGCCAATTAGGTTATAGCCACTGCTTTTAAAGTCACCAAGTACGTCGGGGTCGATACCGTTCTCGTTTAAGAGGTTGCTCGCGATAATTGTATTGCTCACGTTAACAGTACCAATACCGTTAGCCGTGGCAGTACGTACCAAAGCCGCGTCAGGATTATTGTATACACCTGAGCCATTGGTGGCAGAGTTGAGAGTGACGGTACTAAACACTAGTGTCAAAATGCCATCGTTAAAGATGCCGCCGCCACTTCGGCCACGGTTAGCATCAAATGTAATACTGTGGCTTGCACTATTACGTAAAAGAGTGCTGTTGCTCACTGTCATAGTGCCAAAGTTATAGATCCCACCGCCACTAGCGGCTGAGTTACCACGCTCAGTACTATTGCTCACCGTACTGATGCCAAAGTTAGAGATGCCACCACCAAAATCATACGCTGTGTTACCACTGAGGGTACTGTTGCTCACCGTCATAGTACCCTTGTTCGTGTTTTCAATGCCACCACCAATTCTACTAGAGTTGTTGTTCAAGGTGCTTGTGCTTAGCTGAAGATTACCCGCATTGAAAATGCCGCCGCCGTCGGCACCACCGTCGGCGCTAACTATGTTGTCATTCAAGGTGCTATTCAATACGGAAGCTGTACCCGTATTGTAAATCCCACCACCAGCAGCGCTGGCTCGTACAAATAGCGAGTTACTACTAATAATACTATTGCTGACTGTAAGAGTGCCTGTGTTGTATATGCCGCCCCCGAGGCCTGCCGAGTTATTGCTGATGGTGCTGTTGCTGACTGTAAGAGTGCCTGTACTGTATATACCGCCGCCAGCGCCTGCAATGTTTAGTGTTATATTAGGAATTGCATTATTACGAACAACACTGCTATCTAAGGTAAGAATACCGCTGTTTTTAATTCCACCACCATTATCAATCGCCACCCGATAATTGTTACGTGACAGTTCGGCATTATCAAGAAGCACCCGACCATTGGCAATAATCAATCCGGACAACGTTACTGTTGCTCCTGGTTCAATCTCAAACACTCGTGAAGCGGGTGCTCCTGGTTCAGTCTCAACTATTTGTGAAGCCTTATTACCACTCACCGTCACCAAGTCCTCACCCGTCAATGAGTCCTTTGGGGCAATGATGTCTAAGTTGTGGGTGATATCTAATTCTCCACCAGTTAGGGTAATAGTCTGTGCACTGGAAAATACAGAGCGATCAAACACAATCTTATCTTCACCGTTATCAGCATTTGCAAGATTAATCGCTTCACGCAGAGTCGTCACACTATCATTATCATCCACTACATCTGCGGTACTGTTCACGGTAATAATGGCAGTAGGATTTTTAGATATAGTCCCTACATCAAGCAAGCTTTGCACATTATCGGAGAACACTGGTGTAAATTGGGTAGATAATGCCGATTGATAATCTATGGTAGAGCCTGGGATATCCATAAATTTAACTGGAGTGTTGTAGCTAGAAACGAGGATGTCAGTTTCAACACTATAATATAACCCATATTCCGCACTTCATAATGTAGTACAACATGTTATATAATGATTTCTGATTAATCCACCGTATGACTTGGTAGCGATCAATGGCGATGCGCGAGTATCCCATAGGGGAAGCTGGGTAAGTTGAATTAAAGCTAGAGCGCTCTTATTGTTTACAGTTCAAGGTTTTATTTCACGGGCAACAGTAATGTATCCTCAATTTCCTGCCGTACTTCGCGGCTAACGTAACAATCGCTGTTAAGGCAATCAACCAGTAGCTTATTAGCATCGTAGTACTGCTTCAATATGTCTTTTTGAGCATCAGTGAACTGCCAGTCATGACCGCTGTTGCGATGTTCAATCATTGCGGATCTAAGTTGTTTAGCCCAAGCTTGACCGTTTTCCTGCCACCATTGTTTGTGTGCTCCTTTGTTTTTTGGATCGGGAAGCTGGTCTTTGAGTTGTTGAAGCGCTCGTTCTAACTCTGGGTTGAGGAATCGGGAGAGGGATCGGGAGAGGTCGAGGTCGAGGTCGAGAGATCGGGAGATGAATCGGGAGAGGTAAAGGTCGAGGGATCGGGAGAGGTCGAGGTCAAAGTATAAGGCTCGAATAGCAGCAGGTTTATAAGATGTTTCTAAAGACTCAGATTTTTGCTCAACCCAAATGAGGAATTCCTGTAGTTTGTCATTATCTGCTAAAAGCGCATCAATTTGTTGTTTCATTGATTTTAATAAATCATCAGCATTCTGCACCATTCCTGTAGTCAACAAAAAAACCTCTCGCCACCGTTTCTGGGTGACATGCTCTGCCAATCTTGTCCAAGCAAACCTTTCCTTTATTCCTCTTGCCGTGAAATACTCATGGAATGTCAGGTGAGAAAAAGAGTAAATTGCCGTTGCTCGTGCAACCAGTAACCCATGTTGTGCTTCAATTGATTTCAAAATGGCTTCGCTATTCAGTTCTAATGCTTTTGATGCAGTGTTGGCATTGCGTAAGTTGCGGATGAAATCAGCAATGTATTCTTCAACCGTCTTTTTCTTAAAGAAATAATCCTTCTGCTCAAAGGTAATTAGGGCAATGTGTGAAAGCAAGTCTTCCTTGCGCTGCAAAGATAAGTTTTTGTAGACTTTATCTCGCTCAATGTTACGCTCTACATCCCATTTTTTCAATAATACATCTACACCTTCGGTGTAGAGTTCAGAACGATTAGTAGGAAAATCTCCAGCTTCACCAAATATTAAACACAGCAGGGTTAAGAGTAGTGGATTCATTGCAAGTTCTTGAATGGCTTCATTCACTTTCAATTTCTCAATAAATCGCTTGCTCTTCACTGTATCTTTTTTAAATTTAAACCAGTTTTGAGTAAAGGTAGCTATTTGAAGAAAATTAAAATCTGCGACTTCTACCTCAGTGAACCCTTGAAAAGTATATTCCTTTGCAGCAATTCGACAGGTGATGATGAATTGATTGGTGTTAAACTGATAGGAAAATTCCTGAACTTGTTTCAAAACTCTGCTGGTATCCTCTTCTCGCACTTCATCCAACCCATCTAGCAGAATTAATACTTTACCCTGTTTTAACAGTTGTTGTGCTTTGACATCAGCGTCTGTTAAATCACTATCAGATAATAGTTTGGTAATGTACTTCAGAATATCTGGCTTTCCGGGTACTTCTGCAAAATCCTTAAGAGTAATAAAAATTGGAAAGCGTTCCTTTTGAAACTGTCCTTCAATACATTGCATTGCCAAGTATTTCAAAAATGTACTCTTAGAAAGCCCCTGGTTTACCCAAAACCATCAGCTTACTATGCTCTTGCACAGCTTTTAGTCCTGATACACGCTTCTCTGTTACTTTGCCAAGTCCAAAGCGGTCAAAATCTTCTCTTTCAAAGTTTTGTAGTAATTCAGCAATCTCGCACCGCATGCGCCCAGTTATTTTCTCCAAAATATTGACATCAGTGTAAATATTACTTAATCCAATAGGCTGGGTCATATCTAGCACTCGCATTGTGCCGCAGCGCTCTTGAATATAAGGCAATATCATTGAACATACCTTTTGCACTAGGGCATCGATATTGGTGCTGTTTTGTATTAGCGGTTTTGAGGGTTTTGCTACATCAGATTTGTTTACATAATAAATGGTATTTCCCTGATAATGGTTCCCTTGGGTATAATGACCCTTAATTGACTCATTATAATTACCACTTCCTACTTGGATATGAGACTTTTCCTTTTCAGGTATCTCTTGCAGTAAGCTATCGATATGAATGCTGTTATCTTGTTCCTCCTTTATAGGTTCAGGCGGCTGATTATCTGGTAAATCTGTTAAATTTGCGATCGCTTCCCACTGCGATTCAAGCGTCAGCGCTTTACAAATGTCTTTGAACTTATCAATCTGAATTTCCTCACCCTTAAAAAACTTCTGGATAGTGCTGCGACCAACTAAGCCTGTTAAATTCTTTGCCAGGTCTAACTGTGTTCCATGCAGTCTCTTCAAAGCCATTTTAGCTTTTGCTAAACCGTCATCAGTTGCTTTGACAGTTAGTCTGTTGCTCATACCTTGCCGAATCAGGGTGTATGAAATATACTACACAATCACTTGCCAAGCATAGGGTAATCATAGAATAATTTTAGCCAAATGTTTGTGTAATGAGGGCTTTGGGAATTTGGCTGGATGAGAAAAGAGGTAACAAACATACTCCGAACCACATATGACACTTCAAAATTTCTCGTCTAACAATTCCCGCTCTGACGCTTACCTTAAGATGATGCTAGATGTATTTCACGAACATCTGCGTCAGGCACGACAGACTTTCAACCTCTGTTGTTGTAGCAGTTGCAGTTTCTCTTGGTATCAGCGTAATTGGTGCTGGGCTTCTAGTTGCGGGTAAAGCTTCAGAGGGGAGCGTTACCACCGCCACTGGTTTGATTTCAACAACCCTTTGCTCTCAAATCGCCAAAGAATCGGGCGAGAAGTTGGAGGAGCTAAGAGAGGATCTCAGAGCTTTAGGTTCTTCCTCAAATACCTAATTTATTTTATATGAGTGCTATTGGGCACGAGGGCACTGCGCCGAAGCGCAATCGCAAATCTCCTTGTCATCAAAATGCAAGTGTACGAAGTACATGTAGCGCGATACTCTCGTTTATAGCTTAATTCTACATAGTCAAATATACTTCACAGAAAATGTCCGAAATCCTTCTTTTAGGAATTGAAGATTCTATTATCAGTACAAACAACTGTAAACAAAAAATATTTCTGATTAATTTTGAGGTATATTTTAATGGCTTATACTGCTTACGTTTCAACAAAAGATAGTGATTCTCTTACAGTGCGCTCAAAAGCAAATGGGGAGAAAATAGATGTCATAACCAACGGTACTGAAGTTATTGTAACTGGCGAACCAGTACATGCAGGAGAACAGAATTGGGTGCAGATTGGAACCAATCGCTGGATAGCATCTGAGTTTATAACAACTCTCAAAACAGTGAAGGTAGTAGCCAAAAGAACAACAAAAACTATCAGTGGTGGTTTGAGAGTGTATGAAACTCGGCTAATTAACAGCGATGGTAGTGTTATAAATACAGTACGCGGTGTTTCCGGTCGAGTCAGTCAGCAAACTCCATCTCAGACTGCTGGTTCTCAAACACCTGTGCCTTTCGGAATTTACACTTTCACTTATCCTGGGGTAGTCGAGTACAAAGGTGGAGAATTCGGCGAGGTTTGGTCTCCTGTGACACCTAGTTTCAATACAGAACGCTCAGAGCTAGGTATTCACTACGATCCATCAGCTTTCAAGCAAAATGCTAACACTGGCACAGCGGGCTGTTTTGCTACGCCAACTGTTGAGGAAAGAGACTTGATGACGAAGTTTATTCGTAGTTATAAACCAACACACTTTGTTGTTTTTGATGGGATCTGAGTCAGGATCACTATTCTGACTTTTGTACGGGCGGGTTTAACAAGACATTACGTTGACACCCGCTCCTACTCCTGACTCCTCAAATGCCCAATCTTTGGTAAACTTCTTCTAAATGTCCGAGATGCTGCTGTGGGTCAAAACACGTTTCAATCTCTGCTAGTGATAATTTTTGAGTAACGCGGGAATCTTTACTAATTAAGTCGTGGAAATTGCCGTCCGGTTTATTCCAAGCAGCGTGAGCACTCTCTTGTACGATCGCATAAGACTCCTCACGGCTCATTCCCTTAGACACTAGAGCAAGTAGCACTTTCTGGCTAAACACAACGCCGCCGTAGCAATTCATATTGCGTTCCATGTTTTCCGGATAGACCAATAAGTTTTTCATCAACTCAGTCATATCTATTAGCATAAAATGCGTTAAAATGCAAGTATCTGGTAGAATAACTCGTTCTACCGAACTGTGTGAAATGTCTCGTTCGTGCCACAATGCAATATTTTCCAAAGCGGCAACGGCATGAGAACGGATAATTCGTGACATTCCCGTGAGGCGTTCGGAACGAATGGGGTTGCGTTTGTGTGGCATTGCGGAGGAACCTTTTTGCCCTTTGGAGAAGAATTCTTCAACTTCTAGAACGTCTGTTCTTTGCAAATTGCGAATTTCAACCGAAAAGCGTTCAATTGATGCTGTTAGTAAGGCTAATTGTTGCACATAGTCGGCATGGCGATCGCGTGAAATAACTTGTGTTGATGCCGTATCTGGTTTGAGTCCGAGTTTTTGGCAAGCGATCGCTTCTATACGTGGTTCCACATTGCCGTAAGTTCCCACTGCTCCGGAAATCTTCCCAACGGCGATTGTTTCGCGGAGATTTATCAGGCGTTCTTGATGCCGCAACACCTCTGCCAACCACCCAGCCAACTTAAAACCAAACGTGATCGGTTCAGCATGAACACCGTGGGAACGTCCTACCATGACCGTATGACGATGTTCCTTTGCCCGTTCGCGAATTGCACTAATCAAATCTTCCAGGCGTTGCAACAATACATCTAGACTGGCAACGAGTTGGAGTGCCAAAGCTGTATCCAGCACATCCGAACTGGTTAAACCTAAATGAATATACCGTCCTACATCACCAACATATTCGTTAACATTTGTTAAGAAGGCAATCACATCGTGGCGGACTTCAGCTTCAATTTCCAAAACCCGCTTTGGATCAAAATTTGCCTTTGCCTTAATTTCCTCAACCGCCTCAGATGGAATATAACCTAACTCAGCTTGCGCCTCACAAGCTGCAATTTCCACTTGCAACCAAGTTTTGAGTTTATAAGCTTCTGTCCACAAATTGCCCATTTCAGGCAGGGTATAACGCTCAATCACAGTCCGCCACACTACAAAGTACAACCGTCATATTGTACAGAAACGGAGAGTCTTTTGGCGTGGGCGATCGCTCTTTTAAATCCACCAGTTGACTAAATATACATCTGGAAACTGGTAATTTCCAGATGTATCATCGTTTTAGGGCGGTGGACTTTTCTGTGGATTTCTGGTGTCCTTTCTCACAGCGCAGCTGACGATCTCTTGTATGACATCAGGATAAAATGAACTCAACAATCATTGATTATGTACAAGGTATGCCAGTGATTAAGGCGTTTGCTCAAACCGCGAAATCTTATACAAAATTTCAAGATGGTATTAATGAATACGAATAATTTCAAGCCAATTGGGTAAGAAAATCTAGCAGACTTTGGAATTCCCAATAAAAAGCAAAAAGTTGGCAGATAAATACAGGAGAATTCTCAACTGTGAAAAGCTCATCACAACAGTCGGGCATGTCGGTAGGGTGTCAGCTTGCCGCTCCAGTAAGTAATAACCCTAATAACAATTTAAACTTACAAATTTAAAAAGCCTGCTATGCCTGCAATTAGCAATTCATAAAACTAACTTTATTACCGCGCACCCTGTAGTAGTTTCACTAATGGCTAGGTGCTAATTATCTCCGCTTTGGGGGTTTTGCTCGTGTAAAGCGCCTTCTTAAACGACTTATCCAGCTATTATTTCTATTAAGTTTCATCACTAGTTGATTACCTGTATCACCGATAGGCACTGCATTCTTAGAAGGGACAATACGGGAACCGTGTTTTTTAGCGTAAACTTTAGTAAACTCAGCTCCGAAAAAGAGAATTTGAGCAGCATAGTTAACCCAGGCGAGGACAACGACGATTGAACCTGCTGCGCCGTAGGCTGAGCCAAAACTACCGCTAACCAGATACTTTTCTAAAAGAAACTTGCCAATGGAGAACAAAATCGCGGTGAGGATAGCTCCAATCGAAACATCACTCCAAGTGATTTTAACGTCTGGCAGCACTTTAAAAATTAGCCCAAATAGTACCGCAGTTACGGCAAAGCTGAGAATGGAGTTAACAATTTCCCAGAGCAAATGACCACCTGGTATGTGGTTTCCAAAGTAATTAACTATAGTTGATAAAATAGCACTAAGTACTAAGGAAATGAGGAGTAAAAAGCCAATACTTAATACCATTGCAAATGACAAAACACGTTGACGCACGAGATTTTTAACATTGCTTCCCGGTTTCGGTTGTACACCCCAAATCGTATTCAAAGCATCTTGCAGAACGGTGAATAAACCAGTAGCACCAAACAGCAAGACTATAACACTGATAATGGAGGCGATCGTACCTTGATGTGGCTTATTGGCATTTTGAATCGCTGTCTGAATGAGTTGTGCCGCAGGAAGCCCAACTAAACCTTTAAGCTGAGTCTCTATAGCACCTCTTGCCGCATCTTGTCCTCCTACAAATCCAACAACCGCAATCACAATAATTAGCAATGGGGCAATCGAAAAAATGGCATAATAAGATAATGCCGCAGCTAGCCTCGACGCTTTATCTTGATTCCATTCTTTGAATGTTTCTTGGAACAGCCCGGCAACGGCTTTTAACTTCATCCTCAAGTCTCCTTTTATCGGATATCATTTTCCGCATACAATTAATAACAAATGTATGGCTACACCGCATCATTCTTAAGGTATTGAAGTACGAATACGTCAGTCTGAAGATTTTATCTATTTAAATTGTCAGGTGAAGACTTTCTCTGTCATGTATAGCAGTTCACCGTAAGTGATGATGCTAATGCCGATGTCATTAGTAGAACGAGATTGCACAGCAGCAATGACGTTAGGGGTGTTATTAATGATATAACTGCAATGGTTGGTATCTAAGAGATACATAGAGACAGAAATCAAAACTGAGCTTGAGAACGGGTTTCGTAGACTGAGCGAAGACACTCTTCCAAATCATTGCCTTGCCAAGTTCCAGCAAATTTTAGCAGATCGCCCGCCTTGGTTCCTCGTTTAATTGGAGGCAACCGACGAAGTGGACGTTGACTAATAATACTTTTGCTTTGCAGAGAATCTAGGAAGTCGCTGACAATGGAGAGTTGATCGGGTGGTAATTTGGCTAGTTGTTGTGCGATTTTTTGGCGCATTTCCAGGTAAGTCATTAGTACCTCGCTATTTTGATTGCCTATCTTCTCAATTTTATAATTAACTTTAAACCCTTCCCAAACGGTATAACGTATTCCCTTCGCTAAAGAAGATATATCGACGTAGTGATCAAACTACATCAGTGGAGAATCCTCTTAGACTTTAGCCAGAGTAGAGGTCAATAATCAAATTATTTCTCTTGTTGAGGATCGCCAAACTTAATGAGAAGGGCGATCGCAATACTAACAACTAAAATTAACGTCGCACTCAAAGCTGAACCAAATCCCCAATTTTGGGTAGATCCAAGGAACTGGTTGTAAATTAACCGCGACATTGTCATACTCGAAGCACCACCGAGCAATTCGGGATTGACAAAATCACCTAATGCAGTAATAAAAACGAGGAAAGAAGCCGCAGCTATTCCGGTAAGGGTTTGAGGGACGGTAACTTTCCAAAAAGCTTGTACCGGATGTGCCCCCAAATCAGCTGCGGCTTCTAGCAAACGCTTGTCTAATTTCTCTAAAGAGGCATACAAAATTAAAACCATGTATGGCAGCAAGCTATAACTCATGCCAATCAATACTGCAGGGCTGCGGTTTAGTAAATTCAAACCAGGTAAGCCTAAACTGGTAAGAACACTGTTGAGTAAGCCAGTAGGACGAAGAATTGCAATCCAAGCATAAGAACGGAGTAAGGAAGAAGTCCATAAAGGCAAAACAAAGCCGAGTAGAAGTAAATTCCGTACCTTTGGTGGTGCTATCATAGCAATCCAATAAGCTACGGGAAAAGCTACGAGCAAACAAATGACTGTGGTACCGACAGCAAAAAATAGCGATCGCTTCAGGACTTTTAGGTAAAGAAGGTCAAATATGCGGATGTAATTGTCAAAGCCACTAGGATTTACTATATCCCCTGGTCTAATTCCCGGTACTAAACTCAACTCTAAAATGAGCAGTGTTGGCAATACAAGTAAAAGTAACAGCCAAACACCTGATGGTGCAAGCAATGCCAAAGGTTGCAGCCAGTTAAATTGTGGGCGACGTAATTTTGGCACTTCGACGCGATGGTCAGAGGAATGTAATTGAGAAGGATGGGTAGACACAAAAATGTTAAAGAATTATAGGGAACTTAAATAAGTACAAAGACAATTAAAAAAATAATTGAAACTTTCTCTATGAGATGGCATTGGATGCGTCGAGACGTTGCTGGAAAGCTAGATCCTGCTATACTGTTGACCGATTTCGCCGCTTTCATCTGCTGTGGAACTCGCTCAATTACTATGATTTTAGCCTCAACAACTTACTCAAATTGGGTTTTAATGACATTCGGTTGCGAGACGAACACTTACTAGGTATAGTTTCTAGCCTTGCTTGGTATCAGTGTTTGGGTTTACTTTACATCACCCTTCTTTTATAGACTCTTTCTCGTACCATTCCAGGATTGAACTTTCTGATTTACCTGAAGTAATGTAAATATTGCCTTAGATGTATTAGATTAATTTTTGTGGATTAGGATTCAAACAATATTCCACTGTAATATTATTCCATTCTTGTGCGTCTATACTATAACGCCTTAAATCACTCATGTTTGGTGTAGCAATTATTACGTATTCTTCCGTTTCCATAGCTAGTATAATTGATTGGGCAGCTAAGATAACATCAATATCAATTTTATTTTCATGTGCTGTGGATTGCCCTGTTGCTCTTGCCCAACCCCATAAAGCTGATGCTTTCCGCATAACTTCTGTTGTAATTGGCGCGTATATTACGCCCATTTCTTGCCCTAAACGATCTAGTCTTTGAATAGATTCTTTTCTTTTATCATAAATCAATTTACGTCGAAGCTCATAGTCTATAATTTCTGGAACTATGACTGGAATATTATTGCTAACTAATTGCTTAATTCTATTTCTACACTTAAAAGGCTCGCCTTTATTTACGGGATTTGATATTAAAGACAATAAATTTGAATCAAGCAATACAATAGGCATCAGATAATTTATCTATTTTTTAGTTCTTGTTCAAGGTATCTTAGGGTATCTAGATGTTCTTGTTCTTCTTCTTCTGTTTGGGGATCTAACTTATCTAACAAATGAATTCTTTTTTTACTTTCCTCTAATAATTCTTTAAGAGGTCTTGTAC
>JAQYWO010000184.1 GCA_029379215.1 Rhizonema sp. PD37 | reverse complement strand
TGCTGAACGAAGGTATCCGCGCTTGGATGGCCCCTCAAGATCAGCCTCACGAACAGTTTATCTTCCCCGAAGAAGTTCTGCCTCGTGGTAACGCTTTGTAATAGCAGTTCTATTTTCAGCACATTTTAGCTGACCTTTCCCCCGCTTTGCTGCGGGGGTTTTTTATATTGTGGGGGATATAGCAGTTATGGTTTGTAGGAGGTACAGCGAATTTGGGGGCATATATTTTCAAAATGTCCTTCCCTAGAGCTAAGAGAAATCGCTCCCTTCAAGCGAACTTCAACGAGACACTTCTCACTTCAAAGTATTCACAACTGAAATTTCTGCAAAATAGAAATTTATAACTCGTCATTCTTCAATATGGTGTGCTATCCTTAATAAAGGAAGACAAACCCAGAGCCAAAAGCTCTGCCCTTTTGAAACTAAGACCGCTTAGGCAACAAGGAGGTGATGCCCATGATAGAAAGTAGTAAATGCATGGGTCATCAGGTTGCAGTATGTCGGCTGTGCGCCGGAGCTGTTCTCTAAAGTTAGCCTAGTTTTCTTGTAAAACTAAGTTTAACCAAGTTGTTAGGCATGCTAGGAGATCCGTCCGGCAGTCTGACTGTAACCTGAAGACCCGCTAGACCGCTCCTAAATAGATCATCCGATCTATTTAGGAGCGGATAGTTTTATATATGGGTAACTTTTTAAAACTGCCAAATTATCACAGAGAGCGAAAAATGTAAAGCTCGCGGGAGAGAGTACTCTCTCCCGCAGACTTTACCTCAATCCCACGTTTTTAAGCGTGGGTTCCTGAATGCCTTCTGCCCTCAGCATAGCTGCCTTCTGAACCATCAAAAAAGTACTGTCATTAATCATAGGTTCATGCAAAACCTTTATTTAAGGCGATCCAACAATAAATAATATGTCAAAAGGTAGTTACTTTGATAGATATCTATAGAGTGATAGAAGAGTATACGGAACTTTTGATTGAGAAATAGAGACAAAATCATTACTCTGAAGAGTTGACTTTTGTACGAATGTGCGCTATTAGGTAAACTCTTTACTTCGTTGTCTGCATACACAGATTGAAGATGTGACAGTTCACAAGGCGAACGCTCTGATCTTGCCACCAATTTTGGGTAATCTATAATTGCGAAATATACAGCTATGTTTTTGCATAAGTTAATTGCATGGTTTGTTTACCTAAAGTTAATTAATTCTTAGCTAGGCAAAAACTAAAATCGTGTACGAGGCAAATATGTCTTAACCTATAAAGTTCTATCAAGTTGTCATGTTTTCGAGAAGAGTTGCAGGAAACAAAATTATCTAAATAAGGTGTGAGGAGAATAGTAAAGATGTCTAATATCTTGTGGAAATCCTTGGTGGTTAGTCCGGCGGTTCTAGGAGTAATGCTAGCTTCAACAGGCGCGATCGCGGCTCAAAACCCCAGCAAATCGGGAGTTGTGACAAAGGCAGAAGTATTGCAATCGAGATCGCAAGATGCTTTTACATTGACAAAAGGATCAGCAGCAACTTCTGAGACAAAAATACAAATAGCTCCAGTCCAGAAGTTAGCTGATGCACAACAGCAAACAGAAGTCAACGTATTAGATCAAGTTAATAAATATAGTAATGAAGGGAGTACCAACTCTCAGTCCCAAGTGACATCTGTTTCCCAGTTCTCAGATGTACAACCTACAGATTGGGCATTCCAAGCTTTGCAGTCTTTGGTTGAACGTTACGGTTGTATTGCTGGTTATCCTAATGGAACCTATCGCGGTAACCGTGCGTTGACACGTTATGAATTTGCCGCAGGTTTGAACGCTTGCTTGGACCGAGTTAACGAACTGATTGCCACAGCAACTTCTGACATTGTCAAAAAAGAAGACTTAGCGACATTGCAGCGCCTGCAAGAAGAATTCTCGGCTGAACTAGCAACTCTGCGCGGTCGTGTAGATGCTTTAGAATCCCGCACAGCCGAACTGGAAGCAAATCAGTTCTCTACTACCACCAAACTGGTTGGTGAAGCAATTTTTGCTCTTTCTGATCCTCTGGCAAACAGATCTAATGATCGAAACAACAGTGTTTTCCAAGACCGAATCCGTTTAGACTTGCAAACTAGCTTCACGGGTAAGGACGTTTTACATACCCGGCTCGCCACAGGAAATGGCAATAGATTTGACTTGGGTGCTGCGGCAAGACCAGGTGCTGCTGGTGCCAACGGTACATTTGAAGGAACTCAAACTTACCAAATTAACGGTGATACCACTAACGGTAACAGAGTTAATTTAGACTGGTTATCATATTACGTACCCATAGGACCAGCTAACCTTTACATTGCCGCAACTGGCGCTATTCATAGCGATTACGCTGCTACTGTTAACCCTTACTTTGAGGACTACGACGGCGGTAACGGTGCTCTGTCCACATTAGCTTCTAGAAGTCCTATTTATGACATTGGTGGTGGTGCAGGTGCAGCGCTTACCTTTAACTTGGGTAAGGGAGGCGGGATCCTGAAACCGAGTTCAATCACTGTAGGTTACTTAGCGTCTTCTCCTAACAATCCTGCCCTTGGTCAAGGTATATTCAATGGTAACTACGCCGCACTAGGACAGATCAACTTTAGTCTCAGCAACCGCTTTTCTTTAGCTGCAACCTACGTTCACGGTTATCACCACGGTGGTAGTGCAATCTTTGACGAGGGTGGATACTTAGGCAATTACACTGCAGCAGATGGTGTAAGAGGTATTGGTGTCGTAGGTACCAGACAGGCAAACGAGTTAATCGGTGCAGCTGAAAGTAACTCCTACGGTGTTGAAGCTGCGTTCAGACCCAGTGACAAAATTTCTATCAGTGGCTATGCTGCTTACCATGATGTTTCAGGTAAAGTGACTAGAGATGATGACTTCGAGGCTTGGAGTTATGGCATTGGATTAGCCCTACCCGATCTGGGTAAGAAAGGTAACGTTTTAGGTCTTTTTGCTGGTGCAGAACCTTATGCTCTTAACCGAAGAGGTGTAGCTGGTGGTGGTAGAGATATCCCATACCACATCGAAGGGTTCTACAAGTACCGTGTAAACGATAACATTTCTATTACCCCTGGCGTGATCTGGTTGACGGCTCCTGGTCAGAACGAAGGTAACGATAGTGCAATTGTTGGTACAGTGAGAACAACATTCACCTTCTAAAACGTCACAATCTATTTACATTCTTAAGCAATGATTCCCCGCCATCTAGCGGGGCTTTTTGTTTTTAGTAAAGAAAAGCAAACCCTAGCGAATAACCGGAGTATAATACAAGTAAGTGAGGAGTTAAGACTTGATATGACGGTTGCCCTTAGAGTTATAAATGCCATACGGGTAACAACTCGTTCAAAATTTAGAAATCAGGTGATATCATCACTCCACTTCGATTCAAGTGTTTTTTCTGAGGCTCTCGAATCGCCACAATTCAAAACTCCGCGCCTTATATACAGACAAGACATGTCGCGTCTGTATATCTTTTAACTCATAACTTATTTGCATCCTGTGGAACTATCGTGTAAATCGGAATACGCAATTCTTGCTTTATTAGAACTGACAATTCATTACCAAAGCGGAGAACCCATACAAATTAGACAAATTGCTGCACAACAAAACATACCAGATCGCTATTTAGAACAACTGCTTGCGACTTTAAGACGTGGAGGTTTAGTCAAGAGCCAACGCGGGTCGAAAGGCGGTTATTCATTGGCACGAGAACCCTGGAAAATAACACTTTTTGAAGTTTTAGGATATTTAGAAGGGTTAGACGTGCGGACATGTGATGATGAAGTTAAACTCAAAACTGTAGATAGTGCAGTTATAGAAGAAATTCGACAAGAAGCGTATCGAGCAGCTAACTCAATTTTGCAAAAATATACACTCGCTGATTTGTGCGAAAAACGAGATTCACTCAGGCAGTTGGATATTATGTATTACATTTAATTTAAAGGTTATACCTGGTTTAACAATATGATATCGGAGGAATGTATGATCTAATAGAGGTGTCTCATGAAGCAACTTATTTCTTTGCTATAATCGGCAGCGGAATGAAAAATTTTAATATCCTTTTTTCAAACTCCTGTAAGGATCGATCAGACACATATACACTTAGATATTATGTCAATTAATATCCAGATGTTATATAAATTAAATTTGCTCCTACTCCTTAGTCCCAATTTTTAAGTCAGCAGCAATGGCTGATTATAACTACTACGAAACTCTCAAAGTTAACCCGAATGCGAGTCAAGCCGAAATTAAGCAGGCTTATCGTCGCTTGGTAAAGTTATTTCATCCCGACAGCAATCAGGAAACAGCAAACCATGAGCGGATCATTCGCATCAATGCAGCATATGAGGTTTTGGGCGATGCACACAGTCGCCTAGATTATGACAAAAAGTTGCGAAATGGTTTTCTACAAGGCAAAAGCGATCGCCAACAGCGGACAGCCGCAGCTCAACAAAAATATCAGGCTACGCGGAAAACAGGAAGGGATGTTGATGAACAAGTTGAGGAATGGCTACGCTCAATTTATCATCCTGTAAATCGGATAATTTTTCGTATTCTCAATTCCCTACAAGAGCAAATTGAGAAATTAGCAGCCGATCCTTTTGATGATGAACTCTTACAGGAATTTCTGGATTACTTAGAAAACTGTCGAAATGATCTCAAAAAAGCACAAGCATCTTTCCGTTCCCTGCCCAATCCCCCAAGTCTAGCCAGATCTGCCGCTCACCTTTACTACTGCCTAAATCAAATTGGTGACGGATTAGATGAGTTAGAATATTTTCCGGCAAGCTACGATGAGAGCTACTTGCACGCAGGACAAGAAATGTTCCGCATTGCTCTAGGATTGCACTATGAAGCCCAAGAATCTGTAGTTAATTAATTGTGTTTTTTGTTGGTGTTTGATGCCAACAACCAACACTGAACAAAATTAGTTATGCTGGAAACAGTAAAAGGTTAAAAAATTTTACATTTTTCTCCCAGTATACTCATGCAATCTATTGTTAATCGCCGTGCTCAGTTTTCCGCAAGCCATCGGTATTGGTTACCAGAACTGAGTGAAGCAGAAAATATCGAGAAATTTGGTGCTTGCTTCCGATTTCCTGGACACGGTCATAACTATATCTTATTTGTCTCCCTGAGTGGAGAGTTAGATGAATATGGCATGGTGTTAAACTTGTCTGATGTGAAACAGGTTATCAAGCAGGAAATTACCAATCAACTTGACTTTTCGTATCTAAATGATATATGGCCGGAATTTCAACAAACTCTGCCGACGACAGAGAATATAGCGAAAGTTATCTTTGAACGGCTTGCACCCCACTTACCTCTGATCCGCGTTCAACTATTTGAAAATTCTGAACTTTTTGCCGATTATACAGGAAATGGAATGGAAGCTTACCTCACACTCAGCACTCACTTTAGCGCTGCCCATCGGCTGGCGAATCCTCGTCTCAGTAGCGAAGAAAACTTCCAAATTTATGGTAAGTGTGCTCGTCCGAATGGTCATGGGCACAATTATCATTTAGAAGTAACAGTCATTGGAGAGATTGACTCACGCACAGGTATGATTGTTGATTTAGGTGCGCTCAATCAGGTAATAGAAGATTATATCATTGAACCCTTTGATCACACCTTTTTAAATAAAGATGTTCCTTACTTTGCTGAAGTCGTACCTACTGCGGAGAATATTGCGCTTTACATCAGCAATTTAGTGCGATCGCCCATACAGGAACTAGGAGCCAAACTTTACAAAGTTAAATTAATCGAAAGTCCGAATAACTCTTGTGAAATCTACTGCACTGAACCAGAATCAGATTTACTCGCTACTCGAGAAAAGCAGTCAGTCTTAACACGTTTGTAACTATAGCAAATTAAGTATTCAGCACTTCTGATATCAGCTATGAATGGAATAAAGTCATCCATGCTAATGGCTGAATGCTTACGTACCAATTTAAAATCAGCAAGCAGTTAACGCCTCGATATTTGACTGCTTTCAATTATGGAAGAAAATTCAATTAGTTTGGACATAAGTCTCTTAATTAAGTCTGTATTATAACTTGCTCATCTAAAAATTTTAATGTTGGATATGTAAAGAGGTAATCATCCAGCAAAAATTTTTTTGCTTACCTTTATGGCACTTTGAGCAAAGCATTTCAGCATTTAATGCTTTCATCTATTGGAGATTTTAGGAGAATTTTATGAGCCATCCTTTCGAGCTAGAACTTTCTGATTTAGAAGCTGTTGAGCTAAGTTTTGAAGAACAATTAACGTCTGAAGATGCTGGAAAAGTTCAAGGTGGTATTAATGCTACCACTAATTACGTAACAGCAGCAGAGTTTGCTGAAGCAGGTGAAGAAGGTGGTGGCGGTTACCATCCTATACCCAAACCTATTCCTAGCGAAACCCTTACTGCTGTAAAATGGGGTGAGTCAGGTGAGGGTGGCGGTGGCGTTACTACTTATGCCATAACAGCAAAGTTTGGCGAAGTAGGTGAAGAAGGTGGTTATTTATAATTTTTCTGATTATGAATCTTAGAATCGGCACTACCAACCCGCAAAAAAATGAAGATTCGAGAAAATAGCGGTAGTGCCTTTTTTGAAGATTTATTTGTAGTAAGGACTTTAGTCCTTATCTTTTAGAGCGCTGAAGCGCTCACTACAAATAATATCAAAATTACTTTGATAAAATGTCAGCTTTTTCAAGCTTTCAAATATTGTCATGAATATTCTAATTCTTGGTAGTTCAAGGGATGTTGAAGCAACACATGTGATGAATGCTTTGACACAAGCAGGCGCAGTGGTAAATTATTTAGACACTCTCTTGTTCCCAACTCAGATACAGCTATCTTGGGAGCCGAATACTCAAGCAGGATGCTTGACGCTGCCAGGAGGATGTCAGCTGAATCTTCAAGATATCAAGAGCGTTTATTGGCGTAATTTCTGCACTCCTTACATTCCTTCATTAAAAGATCCCGCTCAGCAAAAAATTGCTTTCAGCGATTCCATGAGTGTATTGCGATCGCTGATACAAGCTTGCCCAGCATTGTGGGTTAATTCCTGGCAAGCATATCAGTTTCACAAGGAAAAACCTTTACAGCTTAGTAAAGTTAAAGAAATAGGAGTGAAAATTCCAGCTACCTTGATCGGTAACGATCCAGATCGAGTGCTCGAATTTTCTGAATCTCACCCTAAGACAATTTTTAAGCCAGTCTATGGAGGTACACATACCCAATTATTAACAGACTTCCATTTAGACCGCAAGCGACTGAGTTTAGCACTCAAACTTTCTCCAGTAACAATCCAGGAGTATATTCCCGGCACTAATATTCGTAGTTATGTGATCGCAGATTCGGTTTATTCTGCGGAAATTCGCACTCACTCCATAGACTTCAGAGAAGATTCCACAGCTGAATTGATTCCGGTAAATCTCCCAGAATCAGTTCAAAAGCAGTGTCTAGCAATTGCTAAAGTATTGATGCTAGAGTGGACGGCTATTGATTGGCGTTTAAATCTAGAGGGTGAATACGTATTCCTAGAAGCTAATCCCAGTCCTATGTTTGTGAACTTTGAACATCAAACTGGTTTTCCCATCACTCAGGAACTAGTTAAGTTATTGATGTAATATTACGTTCGCCTAATTACTTATAAATAAAAGATAAGCTCGCAGTTGCGCTTTAGTGCCCTTAATAGTTAAGAGCGCTAAAGCGCAATTACAAATTTTCAGCATGAGTGTTCTACCGAACTGTATATAAGCTGCCCTTTAATAGATGAGCAAATTTTTATTTTATTGGCAAGATGTTTTAGCTTTCCAATTTTATATAATCTTTGTTTCTTCAATGAATCTCATAAAATAAATTACCTAAAAATAATTCAAAAGAAATGCCAAAAGTATGCCGATTGACTGATTTCTTGTCAATCATAAGATATGAGGACACAAATTGGATTTTATTTTGATAGTATGGCAAGCAGAATATGACTTCATGCTCATATTCGATTAGAAGGTGAAGAAAAACGTGTTGAGGAATTTGACTAGACACATGTATTTATACCAATGAATACAAAGTCTTGAAAAAATGACAGGTGATAAATCTGATAGCTGAGTACACGTAGAGTCTATCTTTGGGTTTAATTATTGAAAATTTAGCAATATTTAAACTTTTCTTAATTAGATAAGAATAAAAAAGTATCAAAATCTTCAAGAGAAGGACGAGAAATCAACAATCGGTATTTACTATGTCACAACAACATATTGATACGCCAAAGTCCCTAGTTAGTGTGATTATCCCCACTTACAATCGTCCAACTTATCTTAAACAGGCGATCGCTAGTGCCATTGCTCAAACGTATAAAAATATCGAGATTATTGTTTCTGACGATTGTAGTGCTGAAAATCCACAGAAAATCATTGAATCTTTTCAAGATCCGCGAATTCGATTCCGCCGCAATACAAAGAATTCAGGAATATCCATAAATGTGATCGAAGCATTCAAGCAGGCACGAGGTGAATATGTCACAAGTCTGAATGATGATGATATGTGGAATGAAGACTTTTTAGAAAAGCTCGTTCCGCAGCTAGATGCAAATCCCGATCTCGTATTGGCTTTTAGCGATCACTATGTCATGGATTCAGATGGCAATATTGATGATGCAGCCACAGAAGAAAATACCAAGCAATGGAAACGAGATCAGCTCACTGAAGGAGTTTACCAACCTTTTTGTGAAATTGGGATAGTGCATCAGGCTGTACCCAGTGCTGTAGCGACTGTTATCCGTAGGGATGCTATTGAGTGGAAAGATTTTCAAATACAAATGGGACCTATCTGGGATCTATATCTAACGTATCTTGCTTGTCGTAATGGTGGTGGAGCATATTACTGTCCGGAAAGATTAACTAAGTACCGCGTGCATTCACAATCAGAAACTATGATTAGCGGCAAGGTTAATGCTGTTGCCAAGATCCGGAAAAGTAAAGCTAGCCTTTTTTGTTACCGAGAGTTTATGGAAGATGAACGGCTGCAACAGTTCAAAAGCTATTTCCGTGAGCAATGGTTGCAGGCACATACCACTTTAGCTATTGGATTGTTGCGCTCAGAAAAAGTGTCAGAAGCACGACCGTATCTTTTACATGCTCTCAAACAGCAGAAGTTTAATATCCGAACCATCGCCGCACTCATTCTCTCGTTCATACCCAAGCAAGTAGCACGTAGATTGCTGACCAATTAAATATATTTGCGAGGTTTAGCGCGTCGTAAATATTGATAAATAAGCCAAGCGAGAAATCCAAAAATCAGATTTAGGGTTAAATTTCTGAGTATAAATAGCAGAATATCTGGATAAAAAAGCTGCGATAGACTTAAAGGTTCGAGCTTTTTTGCTAATAGAAACAGTCCGAAAAAAGCATTTCCACCCAGCATGAGGGCAAATACAACCAAACCTTGCTGCCAGTAGCGGCGATAAGGCGTGTTCCCAGAAATTAGGACAAGCGGAATTTTTCCCTGTACTCTCCGCAGTAATTGTTCTAATCTCCAAAACATCCATAAAAAAAATGGAAACAATCCGTAGTTGAGAAGACGCAGGGGTAACGTAAAACTACCAGCACTAGATAGAGTATTCACTAAAGCGTGACAGATGACCGAATTTAGCCAACTGCTGGCAAGTAATTTCCTGTTTTTATCATGTGAGCGAATATTTGACCCAATAGATATTCCTAAAGCATATCCCCATGGAGCAGAGAGCAGAGCATGAACAGGTGTCCCAATCAATCTTTCTAAAATTGATGCTGTGTCATAAGAAAGATAAATCCAACTTTCTTCAGCATCAAATCCTAAAGCAGCAGCTATAGTGAACAGAAAAATAGTACTGGGGCGTAATTGATACCTACGCTGAAGATAGTAGGTAGGAACAATAACCGCTATCAACTTGCAGCTTTCTTCAATTGGACTGATTTCTAGAAGCTGCCGTAAAGCAACACCTAAGAATACTCGCTGCATTTTTTGCCAGTCCACAACTAAGTTAACTGCTGTTTCAAATACCCATTCCAGGCTGAGGGCAAGTAAACCGGATATTGCCCCGAAAATCAAGAATAACAGCAACCGTAACAGAGAAGGGGCAGTAGGAATTCGATAATAATAATAGACTACCAGCAGTAATGGTGGTATGACTGCCCACAGCGCCATGCTATGTCTCTATAATTGAGCAATTATCGTGCGATGACGGTGACTGTTAGCAGTTATTGTCGGGTAATTAAAACCCTGATCAATAAGTGCTTGTTCAATATCTAAGGAAAAATATTCATCTAAATATGGTTCAGTACTTTTGAGTAGTGTCAAAATATAGGGTGGCATTTTCTTGAAAACTTCAGATAAGGGATTCATATCCATAATTGCTAAAAAGCCACCAGGACGTAATAAACGTCGCGCCTCAGCAAAAATGTTCTGAGTTGCCAACTGAGGTAATTCATGACACACCAAAAAAATGGAAACTAAATCAAATGAAGCGTCTCGTAGCCCAGTTGATTCGGCAGCAGCATGGACCCAGTTAATCTTATAATGTTGCTGCTGCATCCGATATCGAGCAACAGCTAGGAAGTAGGGAGATAAGTCTACACCCGTCATTCTGGCGTGGGGATAGACATTTTGCATTGCAAAAGTACTCATACCGACACTGCATCCTAAGTCCAAGATATCTTGTGGTTCATGAGGAATTTGCTTTTTTACAATATCGTGGTAACTTTGGCGCAGTTTCGGATCGCCTTGCGCGGCACTACCAGGCCAAATGTTAGCATGGACAGCATACGCAGCTGACTCTACCTCAAAAGCAGCTTGCCAGCTCAGATTTCCTGTCTCGTAGGCGTGGAATGACCGCAAGTAGTAATCTGGGTAAGTTAAATGGGGGTTTTGCACTCCTGCTAAATCTGTTTCCCAGTCACGCGCTTGTAGTGTCTGTACTTCTTTAGTCCAGTACACTCCCATTTTCTCAGCACGTTTCACCATCATTTTCCTAGCTTGGTGCTTTGCTAGGTTAGCTATAGGTTTGACAGCTAGTACCCCATTTACTAAGCGTGACACTAATCCAGGAGTATTATTGAGTACTTCGTTCATACGCAGGAGTTAGGAGACAGGAGACAGGAATAAGAATCCAAAATAATGATATCTCTTAACCTAACGCTCGCACTGCAATTTAAAAAAAGTCCATAGTTACCGTCAAGACTTCCCTTGGAAATTTGCCCTACTCCGTGCCTCCACAGAAAAACGCGATCAGACGAAGTCTCTACAACTCCATGCCTCGTAACTTGATTAATTTCCAGTTTTCGGTTTTAGTGCTAACAGCATTTCGACTTGGCTGGTTGAATTGTCAGGGCTGATAGCAGTCACTCCCAGACCTCGAATAGAACTTAGAATGGTCATAGATTCAGGAGTAATAGGCTGCTGTTGTAGGGTGGCAAAGTTCTTTAATAAAGGGACAGCTTTGTCCATATCCAAGTAGAGGTAACCGCCATTTGGCGAGGGCAAAGAGTTGGTTACAGCTTTAAAGTTTTCGCTACTATCTAACATACTATTTTTAGGAGATGCGATCGCCTCTGCTATTGGACCACCAAGAGCCACAAATACGGTATCTTGGTTTAGCCAACCGTGTGATAGTAAAGCTCCTTGTTGGGGAATTTGCCATTCGGTGACATCTTTACCGCCAATATTTGTTTGAGCGACGTTTACTTGTTGTATTTTGACGAGGTTATCGAGTTTTGTGAAGGTGGCTTCAGCTGTCTTGCGATCGCTTGTATGAAATATGAAAGCGCCCCCAACACCAATCGATGCTAATACACCTTGATTGGATGGAATCGCGGCGAACCCAAATTCTCCATCCATCCAGCCAAAAACATCTTTATCTAAGTCAATATTGGCTATCTGGAATGAAGAACGAGTTTGCTGAAGGGCTTGACTTAGTTCTTTGGAATCTTTTGACTGTTCCACCAAACCTGCCCACCATCGAGAAATCCCCTGTCCACTAACAAGAGCAATAGTATCACCAGGTAATTGAGATACCACTTGATTGGGAGTATTTTGATACTGGTATTTTACAAGTTGTGGATCTAGGTTGGCGATCGCCTTCATCCGCAATCCCGCATTATCGATTCCCACACCCGCCTCCAGAGATTTTACCTGTTTTAACTGTGCTAAGGTTTGCGGAGGTAACTGCGACGCCTGGGGACTTGCGGCGATTAATTGCTGTACCATAACTGCGTAATTAGGCACATACATTTGTGCTACCGTGTTTTCGAGATTCACTCCTTTTGAGAGAAAATTGTTTGCGCCTTCTTGACTTGCAAAAGATGGCTCTCCTTTAAAAGTATTAATAACTTTTTCTACTGCCTGTTGTTGAGTAGCAAATACGACTTGATCATTCAGAACTGCGCTGTATGTCAACTTGCCATTGTTAGTCGTTTCTATAATCTTTTCTCCTTTATAATCAGTTTCCTTTGCCGTGATGTCTTTTCCTTCCTTTAATTTGTTAGCAAAATTCAAAGCGCTTAGTTTATCCTTGATCCCTACTATTTTTAAAATATTGAGTTCTTGTGGCACTTGCGGAGTTTTTTGTGTTGTCTGGGCTGACTCTGGTGGAAGTATCGCAATCATCACACCCCCAACCCAAGGTTTCAAATCTTTTTCGTAAGAAATATTGCTATCGCCGATGACTTGCCTGGTATAATCTTCTAAATTTTTTGCTAAAATATTTTGTGCTTCTGGAGTACCAAACTGTTGTAACTTTGACCAAGCTTTCGAGTCAGTAGAAATGTATGTTGCCATTATTGCTTGAGCCGGTACTAATTTGGCGCTCTTCTTCGCACCTAATATTTCTCCAGTTGGACCATTCAAATACATGTAGGCAGCAACACTTCCTGCTACCACTACTGCAGCACCAACAGCAGGGATTAAAAATTTCGTTTTTCTTTCGGGCATTGTTATTATCCTCTTTATGCACAAATTGCCTGTGATCGCCAGTATAAGCGTCATTACATTCTGACGAATTATCGGTATTTACTGATAAAATAAGTAATCATACACACTTTATTGTTTGAATGGCTCCGAGAAATACTACAAAATCATGAAGACCAAATCCGATACGGATATGTTCTTCATAGAAAAAAATTAATTTGAAGAACAACAGCAAGTTATTCTAAATCTATATGACAAATCAGGAGCATTTTCCCCCAATGAGAAACGATTCTAAGCATTAAGCATCATAAGTTGTCAGCCAGCATGATTTGTAGGAAATCGATTTGTGTCACCTAATGTCTACAAAATTCTTTTCATAGCTGACGGCACAAGTGATAAGAGTGATAAATGCTAACAATACATTTTTTAACTTAAATACAGTAAAGTTGCTTTCATACAGCGCGTACATCAGGGGTTAATTTAGGAAATACATGCGGTGTCGCTGTTTTCCATTAACTATATCAAGTTCAAGTTGTCAGGATTACAAGGTCAGTAAGCATCAATGTTGCAGTATTCTTTTGATACAGAAAATAATCGGCACAAATCTTTTGAGTTACCAGGAGCAAAACCACACTACAATCCCGATCGCCCCGGACAAGTAGACCATATTTTCCTAGATCTTTGCCTGGATATCCCCAATCAAAGTTACCACGGTAGTTGTAACATCACTTTAACACCAATTTGCAATGGTGTTGAGCGTCTAACTTTAGATGCTGTCAATCTAAACATTCAATCTGTGGAAGTTGATGGAATAACGCAAAAGTTTGACTACGATGGGCAACAGTTGTCGATTGGATTAAATCCAGCAACACAGGTAGACAAGCAAATTATCATAGCGATCACTTATTCCGTTGAAAAACCTCAACGTGGGATCTACTTTATCCAACCAAGTATAGACTATCCCCACAAGCCCACTCAAGTTTGGACTCAGGGAGAAGATGAAGACTCTCGCTTCTGGTTTCCCTGTTTCGACTATCCGGGACAACTGTCAACCTCAGAAATTCGAGTCAAAGTCCCCAAACCTCTAATTGTCATTTCCAACGGTGAATTAATAGCTACACAGGATGATGGCGAAGACAAAATCTATCACTGGTTGCAGCAGCAAGTCCATCCTACCTACTTGATGACAATAGCAGTAGGGGACTTTGCGGAAATTCAGGATCAATGGCAGGATAAACCCGTCACCTACTATGTAGAAAAGGGACGCGAGGAAGATGCTAAACGCAGTATGGGAAAAACTCCTCGGATGATTGAGTTTTTGAGCAAAAAATACGGTTATCGTTACGCTTTTCCCAAATACGCCCAAGTCTGCGTTGATGACTTCATCTTTGGGGGGATGGAAAATACCTCCACAACACTGTTAACTGATCGATGTTTACTGGACGAAAGAGCAGCATTAGATAATCGGAACACTGAGAGTTTAGTTGTTCATGAATTGGCACATCAGTGGTTTGGCGATTTGGTAGTCATCAAGCATTGGTCTCATGCTTGGATTAAGGAGGGGATGGCGTCCTACTCAGAAGTGATGTGGACAGAACATGAATATGGTAAACAAGAAGCAGCATATTATCGTTTACTAGAAGCTCAAAGTTATTTAGCTGAAGACAGCGATCGCTACCGCCGCCCAATGGTGACACACGTCTACCGGGAAGCGATCGAACTATATGACCGTCATATTTACGAAAAAGGGTCTTGTGTTTATCACATGATTCGGACAGAATTAGGAGAAGAATTGTTTTGGAAAGCCATTCAATTATTTGTCCAAAGTAATACTTTTAAAACTGTAGAAACAATAGATTTACTTAGGGCTATAGAACAGGCATCTGGGCGCAATCTCATGTTCCTATTTGACCAATATGTTTATCGTGGAGGTCATCCTGATTTTAAAGTGGCTTACTCTTGGGATGGGGATTCACATTTGGCGAAAGTGACAGTGACTCAAAATGGCGCAACACCAGGAAGTAATTCCAGTAGTGATTTGTTTGACTTGAAGATTCCGATTGGTTTTGGGTATGTCGAAGACAAGGCAGTTAGTGATTCTCAATCTATTATCTTCACAGTAAGGGTTCATGAGTACGAACAAAGTTTCTATTTCCCACTGTCAGAAAAGCCAAACTTTATCAGTTTTGATGTCGGAAACAATTACCTGAAAACTGTATCTTTAGAATACCCGGTACCGGAATTAAAAGCACAGCTGGAATTTGACCCCGATCCGATTTCTCGAACCTATGCAGCCACAGCTTTAGCAAAAAAAGGTGGTTTGGAGGCAGTGAAGGCACTGTCAGCAGCACTAAAAAACGATCCCTTCTGGGGTGTGCGTGCTGAAGTGGCTAAACAATTGGTCGAAATCAAGTTAGAACAAGCGTTTGATGGGTTAGTGGCTGGATTGCTTGATGAGAATGCTGTAGTCAGGCGATCTGTCGTGGAGGCACTTGCGAAAATTAAAACCTGTAGAAGCTACAAAGCTGTAGCAGAACTTGTCCAAAAAGGAGATCCCAGTTATTACGTCGAAGCAGCAGCAGCTCGTACTATCGGTGCGATCGCACAGGTAGGAGAAGATAAAGCTCAGGAAGAAAACGTACTCAAGCTGCTCTCCCTTATAATGGAAGAAAAGGCAGGTTGGAATGAAGTGTTACGGAGTGGTGCGATTTCCGGTTTAGCCGCACTCAAAACTTCAGAAGCAGCTTTAAATTTGATTGCAGAATATATTAAAGTTGGTGTACCACAACCCTTGCGTTTGGCGGCTATTCGTGCGCTCGGAAAAATTTCCATAGGTCAAAGTGCTGCAAACTTAGAAAAAATCTTAGAGCGATTAGCCGAAATATCCCTTGAACCCTTTTATTTAACCCAAATTGCTGTAGCCACAGCTTTGGGACAGATGGAAACTCCCAAGGCAATCAATATTTTGCAAGCTTTAGCTAACCAAACACCCGATGGGCGCGTGCGTCGTTATGCTGAAGAAGAGATTTCCACAGTACAAAAGAATATTAGTACGGAAAGCACACTTCTTCAGTTACGTTCTGAATTAGATCAACTCAAACAACAAAATCAAGAATTGAGAAGCCGTTTAGAAAACTTGGAAGCAAAATCAAAGGAGTAAGCTATTAGCGATTAACGGTTCAACTCAGAATTTAAATTTTTCCTTATCCTCATCCTTTAAGAATGAGGATTTTTTTGTCTCACAGACTCGAGGTTAAGAAGGCAGAAGGCAGGAGGCAGAGGGCAGAAGGAATCCCCATAAATAAATATTAGGGGATTTAAAAAGGACGCCGTATTTCTTGCGCTATGCGTCTCTAAATACATCTTTATTTTGTTTTTCATAAATGAATTTAGGGGCACGGGACCCAGTGGCAGAGGGCAGATCTTTAAATCTCTTTCCTTCAGCATAGCTGCCCTCTGCCCTCTGCCTTTCTTCGGTGATAAGCCTGAAATACGTTCAAGGCAGCTATGAGTCAATTATCTGTAAAGGCAAACAGTGGGAAACTGATTTTTCTGCCCTGTTTCCTCTACATCCTTATCTCTAGTACACAAGGCGCAGAAATGAACATACAATCCGGAATTGCTGATTACCTGCAAGTTAAGGTGTCCGCATTTTTGATTCCACACAGCACCACTAAGGGACTATCACCATTTATGAAGTGATTGTAAAGTCTCTTTAATAAATGTTTGTATAGGATGGATCTAAATAGAGGTATCTTATCATACTTCTGAGA
>JAQYWO010000183.1 GCA_029379215.1 Rhizonema sp. PD37 | reverse complement strand
ATTCCTAGTCATAAGAAAATCTAATTAGAAGTTCTTTGCCAGTTTCTCAGTAATATTGGACATATAATGGTATAATTATCTTTGCTGTAATGTAAAATACCCTAATAGCTTTACCATCACAGATATAAAGACCGTCATTCACAGTGTGTCTTTGAATGATGTTGTATTCAGTCTGTCCCTTGAATATCTTATATGTCCAAGGTTGTCCGGATTAAAAGTATCCGTGAATACTGGTATTTTTCTTGACTATTTAAGAACCTACAAAGCAGTTTAATCAAAATAAAGAATAATCTCAGAGCCAAGTGTCTTCAACTCTGACTGAACCAGATCGACACCGATACGTTTAATTTCTGGTTCTAACTCAGTAGCAATAATATAACCGAGTTTTGATCCTTCATCATCAAGACGTTGAGCTTCAATCCATTCTCTCGCAAGTTTCCTTGCTTGTGTTGTTTTCACAGCTTCTTGAGAAGACAGACCTTTTTTCTCAACACCGTGAGTTTGGAGAAACTGAACTGTTTTATCTCGATGCCATAGGTAATAAGGTTTACCCTCGTTCGGGACAATTTTATTAAAAAAGCCACCAGTAATTGCTTTCTGCGTAGGTTCACCGTCATTTTCTCTTAGTCCATACTTTTTTAGAAGGTTGCCAAACTTGACTGCAGAAACACCAAACTCTTTGCCTAGCTCAGTTAGTGTCCGCCAAGTTTTTCGGAAGCTTTTTTTGTGAGCCATATATTTTTACGATATTATGTTCGGTAAATAAGTTATAAATAAAAGATAGGTTTGTAGTTGCGCTAAAGCGCAATCAAACTTTTAAGAGCGCTAAAGCGTAATAGCAAAAATAATAATTATTTAACCGGACATTATCGAATTCGTTACTGATAATGTGCGGTTCCCCGCGTTGAAGCACTTGCTGTGCCAAGAACGCAGAGAAATAAGATCGGTAAACTTACACTCAGTACAAGGAGTGGTTATATTATGTCCGGTAAATTAACCTAAATTTCATTTGAAGCCCACACCGCTCCTCTCTTTCTTTTGTATGCTATGTCCGCTTGCAATCAGGTTATTTTATAATGGGTGATTTTACAGACATTAGATGAGTTAGGCATCATGTAGTTCAAGTACTAGCATCCATAAACCATATCGGTATTTGAACAAGCGTAGTGATCGCCGTTCGATGTTCTATATGGTGCTTTTAATGACCTGCTAAGCAACTGGTTGGTAGATGATTGACAAAGATCGGGGGCTTCGGATTGACTACCTTAATTATTCCATTTGATTGATAGCTCTACTAGAAGTGTGACTGTTCGTCAACTCATACTAACTTACACGCTATCGTATATAATTGTCAATAAATAAAGAGAAATTTGCCATACAATATTAAAGATGCTGAAAGCTTCTGAAGAAGTTTAAGCATCCGAAATGTCAATCTTTTGCCTTGTATTTGAATCCAGCTTTCTCAGCAACCAGACTTAAATGTTTAGAGGTAGCGCGAGTTGGCTCATACATCTGGTTTTCCCATTCGCTTACAGTTTGTTGACGAACGCCTAACTCAGAAGCCAACTGTGACTGAGTTAGTCCCATTTGAGAACGTAGTGCTTTGATTGAGTCACTGTTCCACTGAATAGTATCAGTGAGAGGTTGAGTTTTATATTTGCTAGGAGGTTTACGAAAGGTGACACGCTCTGCGTCTAAGTCAATTTCTCCAACAATGTACCCCGCGTTCATCCAAGCTGAGGCCTGTAGTGCGCCTTTGCTACGATTTCCCCACCATTGTCGCTGAGTACGTGCTGAGTTGGGTAGAGTGTCTCCCATGACTATCTCAATTTCAACAAAGGTGAGAGTAATTTCACTTTGATTGCTGCCACGTAGATGTTCAAGGAGTGGCTGATACTTATTTCCTCCTTTCACCGCACTTACTCCCTTGCCAGAATCATAATATGTTCTACTCGCACTTTTGCTTCAGCGACTAGAAATTGCAGAATAACACACACATTTTGAAGCCTATTTATATTGATACCAACATCCTATTACATCAGGCGCGGAAATAAACTGACCATTTGAAATTGCTTATTGCCTGCTATTCAAGCTTTTTTCCTTTCTCATAGCGCGAATTATTAATTCCGCGCCCGCGACTAGCATCTCTTTCTTGGAGTTCGCACAATGCGTGAAACTCACGCTATGAGAAACGCTTTGAATACAAGGTTTTTGGGTGTTTGGGACGGGTAGCTTGATTTCTGCGCCTGATGTACTCGTAAATACAACAGTTGGTTTTAGATGAGAATTAAGCGTCGCTTAATACCCAATCCACTAGTATCCGAACACCAAAGCCTGTAGCACCGGAGTTATTGTAACCGTTTTCTTTGTCTGCCCAGACGGGACCTGCGATGTCAAGGTGCGCCCAAGGAGTTTCTTTAACGAATTGCTTGAGGAACAGAGATGCAGTAATAGAACCGCCTCCACGCGGTCCGGTATTCTTCATATCAGCAATACCAGATTTCATGCCTTCAAAGTACTTTTCTTCCATTGGCATTCGCCAAATCTTTTCTCCTGAGGTTTCAGAGGCTTTTTGTAATTGTGCGGATAAAGCATCATCCGGAGAAAACAAACCACCAATATCATCACCCAAAGCAACAACGCAAGCACCAGTCAGGGTTGCTAAATCAACGATCGCATCAACTCCCAACTTTTCGGTATAGACGAGGGCATCTGCCAAAGTTAAACGTCCTTCAGCATCGGTATTATTAACTTCAATAGTTTTCCCATTAGAAGCTGTCAGGATATCGCCTGGTCGCATAGCATGCCCACTGATCATGTTTTCAGTGACTGCGGAGATAAAGTGAACTTCGACGTCTGGTTGAAGTTGACTGATGGCTTTAGCCGCTCCCAATGTAGCTGCAGCACCACCCATGTCCATTTTCATAGTTTCGATACCACTGCCAGCACCTTTAATGTTAAGTCCGCCAGAATCGAAAGTTAAACCTTTACCGATAATTGCCAGCTTGCGTTTTGGTGTACCTTCTGGTTTGTAAGTGAGGTGAATAAACTTAGGTGGTAAATCTGAAGCTTGTGCGACTCCCAGAAAAGCTCCCATGCCTAACTTTTCACAGTCTTCCCGTTCCAGAATTTCTAACTGTAAACCGTGTTCTGTGGCGATCGCTTCTGCAGTTTCCGCCATAGTAATCGGTGTGACTGAGTTAGGAGGAGCTGCTACTAACTGCCTTGCCAAAAACACTCCAGAAGAGATTTGATTGGCACGGTTAATAGCAATATCCTGTCCATCCAATCCAAGTAGATCTACTTGCTCTACAATTGGTCCTTTGTCTTCAGGTTCAGACTTAAAACGATTATCTTGATACAGTGCTAGTTGCACACCTTCAGCCATCGCTTGTGCAGTTTTGGCTGGATCGTCATTCCATATGGGCAAACTAATTCCCAAAGTTTTGCTCTTTTGCTTTTTGCCAGTTCGAGCCACGACGGCTGTAGATCTTCGCAGGGTGTCGAGTTTCCAAGCTTCTTTTTTTCCTAAACCTACCACGATCACTTTGCGAACTGGACTATTACTACCTAAGCGTGAAACAATGCTGCTGCCTGCTTTACCCTTAAATTCCTCTTCGGTGATGAGTTCTTTTAAGATTCCCGCCAACTTTTCATCCAAAGTCGCCAGATCGCCAGTTAACTCTACTGCATCTTCAAATAGTCCAATAGCTAAACAATCCCCTGTCCATTCAAGAAGTGGAGTGTTAGTTGCACGAATTTCCATTTTTGAATTCTATGTAAAACTTCTTGTACCAGTATTGCTTAAAATAAGGTTTTTATGCATGTGAGTTGGAAGGCAGTGGAAATGGGTTGCAGGAGAGTGGTAAGCAAACACTATAAGGGCAGGTTAAAATAAGAGATTGCTTTTGCTCACAAGTGATCTAACTTAACTTCGCCTTAACTAACAACCAACTAACTCGACAATCACATTCACGAGTGCATCTGGGATAACAGGCTTGGAGACATGTCTTTGAAAACCGGCAGAAATCGCTTCATGACGATCTCTGTCTCCGGCATAGGCAGTGACGGCAATGGCAGGAATTTGCCCGCCTTGTGCTGGTGGCAAAGTCCTAACTTGACGGAGCAGAGTATAACCGTCTTCAAGTGGCATGCCAATGTCACTAATCAACACGTGTGGTTTAAACGATACTAAAACATCCAGTGCTGAGGAAGCAGAGTTCACGGCAGTAGCGATCGCCCCACTATCCTTCAGGGCAAATACTAAAAAATCTCGCGAGTCGGCGTCGTCATCAACCACTAAGACTCGTACTCCTGCAAGTCTAGAGTCACGAGTTGAGAATATACTGTCTAGAGATTTTTTCCTACTCTCTACACCCCCTAACTTACTTTCTTCCAAAAGTGGTAGTTGCACCCTAAATATTGATCCTTTGCCAACTCCAGAACTACTTGCAGTGACGGTTCCACCATGAAGTTCTACCAAATGACGTACAATTGCCAAACCTAAACCTAAGCCCCCATGTTTCCGACTCATAGAAGCATCTCCTTGACGAAAGGAGTCAAACACGTATGGAAGAAAATCTCGGCTGATTCCTATGCCTGTGTCTTTCACAGTAATTTGGGCATAGTGTGAAACGCCCCTCAAATTAGTAGACAAACTTTCTTCATTTGCTGTGTCCCCATGCCCCAAAGTCTTTGCGTCTTTCTTTACCAGTTCCAAGTACACTTCTACTTGCCCTTTGGTTGAGGTAAATTTAATCGCATTTGATAACAAATTCCAGATAATTTGCTGTAGTCGATTAGGATCACCTAATACAATGAATTTTGGCTTGGAATTTGGTGCTTTCCCCAGAGTGAACTTCTCACCATCACTGATACACAAAGCTTCCTTTTCCGGAGGAGACTCAGAGTCAGATTCATTGCTCATCATTCGACATAAAGACGATTTCATCTCCTGCGAATTTTGGAATGGTGGAAGCTGTAGAGCCGACTTTTCTGCGTGTTCAAACGTGAATTGTAAATCGATTGATTTGGCTTCAGCCAAGAGACGCATTGTATCAATTGCAGCTTCAATTGCTGGCACTATACAAGTTGGTTGGGGTCGCAGGATCAATTTACCGCGAATGATGCGAGAGACATCGAGCAAATCTTCAATAAGTTGAGTTTGAAGGTGGGCGTTGCGTTCAATAGTTTCCAACGCCCGCGCAATGGTTGTCGCGTCTAACTTACGCGTCCGTAATATTTTTGACCAACCTAGTATGGCATTCAGGGGCGATCGCAATTCGTGGGAAAGCACTGCCAAAAACTCATCTTTAACCCGATTTGCCTGTTCCAACTCTTCTTTTTGTTGTCTCAACTCAGCTTCGCTTGCCCTGATTAACTGTTCCGCCTGCTTGTTGTCTGTCAGATCACGGCTAATACTTAGTAGTGATTGAATTGAACCGTCCAAATCAAATTCCGGTACTATCTGTGACTGGTAGTATCGAATGCCATCAACAGCTGGAAAACTGAATTCAAAACAACATCCCACTCCAGTTTCCAGAACCTGTTGCATGGATTCATTCCAAGAAGTGTAAAATCCTTTCGGACAATCTAGCTCAGCTTGTGTTTTGCCAATAATCTTTTCTGCTGGTATCCCTATAGCTCTTTCAATTGCGGGATTTACGTAGATATGACGAAAGTCTCGGTCAACTCTAACAATAATGTCAGGCGAATTTTCTACTAAAGCACGAAATTCCTGTTCACGACGGTATAGTTCTGCCTGTACCTGCTGGCGAACACGTCGTTCCTCTGCCTCTCGTAATGCTCGCCGTACCGACGGCACTAATCGCTCTAAACGTTGCTTCAGAACATAATCAGTCGCACCACTTTTCATGGTTTCAATTGCTACTTCTTCCCCCATTGTTGCTGTGACAAAAATGAAAGGTATATCCGGACACTTTTGCTGCGCCATCTCTAAGGCAGCGAAGCCATCAAAGCCAGGTAAAGAGTAATCGGAAAGAATCAAGTCAAAACCGCCTTGCTCAATCTCTGTCTGAAATTCAGTGGCTGTTTTAATATGTACCAGTTCACACTCAATCGTACTCTCAGTCAATATAACGTGAATCAGTTCTGCATCCAACAGACTATCTTCTAGCAAGAGGAACTTTAAACCTGACATGATTAAACTCCTGCAATTCCTTGATTAGCACTGTGTGCCGGAGGTATGGAACCAGGGTGAGGTTCATTAATGATTGCCCAAAATAACCCCAATCCTCTAATCACATTAACAAATTCATGAAAATCAATAGGCTTAACAACATAAGCATTTGTGCCTAGTTCATAACAACGAGTCAGATCCTGATCCTCACGGGAGGATGTTAGTACCACTACAGGCACAACTCGTAAACTTGGATCAGTCTTGATTTGTGTTAAAACTTCTATGCCATCAACTTTTGGGAGTTTCAAATCAAGAAGCACCGCCACAGGATTACCCTCTCGGCGTAATCGATAAACGCCACGGCGATAAAGGTAATCTAATGCTTCTGCACCATCACGAACAACAACAACTTCATTGCCTAAATGGTTTTCAACTAGTGAAGTCAGGATTAGCTCAACATCGTTAATGCTGTCTTCAACAAGGAGAATGCGCTTCAGTTCCATCAATTTTTCTCTACTCTCCACTCCTTGCTCATATCCCCCTTGGTAGCGCAAAATAAAAGGTCGCTCCTTGATCTAACTCACCTTCTGCCCAGACATTTCCTCCATGACGGTGAATAATCCGGTGGACATTTGCCAACCCAACGCCCGTGCCTTCAAACTGAGGATCACTGTGAAGGCGTTGAAACACGCCAAACATTTTGTGAACATATCGCATATCAAAGCCAATACCATTATCTCGCACGAAGAATACTACTTGCTCATTATTAGTACTGCTACCGATATGAATTTCTGCTAAAGTTCGAGTTCTGGTATATTTCAAAGCGTTTTCTAGCAGATTGTGTACAACCAACCGCAACATAGAGGGATCACCTTGCGCTTGTGGTAATAATTCAACGGTAAGGCGAACCTGACTTTTCCTGATTTCTGACTCCAGATCGCGTTGTACCTCCTGCACCAGTTGATTCATGTCTACAATGGTAGAGCGCATCTCAGTACGCCCCATCCGAGAGAAAGTCAGAAGATCATCAATTAATTTACCTGCCTGTTTAGTTGTTTCAGTAATTATGCTGAGATATCGCCGACTGGTTTCATCTAATTCTGTCGAGCCTAGGCGTTTTTGTAGCAAATCAGCAAATCCCGCAATATGCCGTAGAGGTGCCCGTAAGTCATGAGAAACTGAGTAGGAAAAAGATTCCAGTTCTTTGTTAGCGGCTTCTAATTGAACTGTGCGTTTTTTAACCCGTTCTTCCAACGTTTCGTTAAGTTGTCGAATTTCCTCTTGAGCACGTTTGCGATCGCTAATGTCAATAGTAATGCCATCAAAGCGTTGCGGTTTACCAGTTGCATCAAAAAAAGTTTTACCTATAGCTCGTATCCAGCGCACTCGTCCATCTGGAGCAACTGTGCGGTAGTCAACGTCATAGCCAGCAGCATTATTTACAGAGTACTCAATTGCCTGCCGTGTGAGTTCTCGGTCATCAGGATGTAATAAGTGATAAAATAAATCAAAATTGACTTCGGCATCTAGTGGTAAACCAAAGTGCGCTTTGCACTGTTCGTTCCAAATTATCTTGTCTAACGGGAAATTGCAGTACCATACACCAAGTTCGGCACCCCGAATCAGAAATTCTAGCCGCTCCCGACTAACACGCAGTTCTTCTGCCTGTTCTCGGATCATCTGCTCTACCTGTTTGCGCTCTGTGATATCATGAGCGGCTGCATACCGCAACCCAGACTCAGGATCGGCAACACTATTCCAAACCAGCCATTTATAAGAACCATCTTTGCAGCGATAGCGATTCTCAAAATTAAGAGTTGAACCTCCTTTCGCTAGATTGTCCATTTCCGCTTTTGTGTTTGCGCGGTCTTCTTCGTGTATAAAATCAAGAATCGGTAGGGAAAGTAGTTCTTTTTGAGTGTAACCTAAAGTCTTCTCAAAGGCGGGATTCAGGTGCTTAAAATAACCATCAAATCCCGCCGTACATAGCAGATCAAGAGATAGTGTAAAGAAGCGATCTCGTTCCTTTTCTACTATTCTGCGTTCAGTAATATCGCGGTTAACTTCTAAAAATCCTGTAGGCATACCTAGAGAATCACAAACTAACACTTGACGGCTTTCGACGATAATTCTTTTCCCATCTTTACAGGTGTGGATAAGTTCTCCCTGCCAATTTCCTGTTTTTAATAAAGTATTATCAATGTCTGTTTGTTCAGAGTAACTTTGTGATATATGAGTTTGTAATAGTGTATGGCTCACATTTTCTGTAGCTTCTGCCATTGTCCAACCATACATATCTTCTGCTGCCTTATTCCAGTAGGTAATGCGACTTTTTGCATCGCGGACAAATATTGCCTCATATGCCAAATCTAATAAAGCCGCTTGCTGCATCAAGCTTTTTTGGATGTCCCCTAGTGCTTCCACTGATTTTTGGTGATCATCTTTTATTTTATTAAGATACTTTACACTTTGCCAAACTAGTAGAATATAAATGATATTTGATGACACAGCTATTAGCGATATTCCAATGGCAGTGCTATAGTAATTTGCCCTTAGTCCTTGATTGATAAACAAACCTAAGACTAAAGGCAGGACAAGCATACTTGATATCAATCGATAAGCGATCGACCCTCCATTCAATTCACTTGTAATTGTTTGCATTAACAATAGAATCTAGACAGTTAAATAGCATCGCCAAACAAGGTTGAGCGATTGCTATAAAGGTAGTATAAACATATTTAATGTATCCTTTTCCTTTTTTAATCTCTCTACTCTAACCTCTACTTTCTTGCTCTACTATTGACTTAATAGAATTTAAGTTAATGTTAAATTTCGTTGAAATTGCCTCTAAGATTTTTTGTTCAGGAAATGAAATTTCGCCATTTATCTGGGCAATCCTATAACATTGAGCTAATAAAGGAAATGCAAAATCACGGTTAAGTTGACTGAGAAGTGTCAAGAGAGGCTGGGGTGAATTGATGTTTTCCGCTATTATTTCTTCATCCGTAGAACTGAGATTCAAAGCTTTCAACTCAGGTAAAATTTCTGACCAAGTTTTCGTGGGATTGCTGGCAAGGATCATGTGAACTAAAATTTGATCCATCACAGCTTCTTGGGCGATCGCTTTTTCGAGATAATTTTCGCTTTGTTCCTTTAATGTTGCTAGTGTGTCCTCATTCGTCAACTTCTTGGATGCATCAAGCTTTGTCTCATAAAATCGACAAGCCGCATAACCCAATGAATATATCATTGTCGAATTTGTGCTAGCACCAATGATCGCACCAGCAAAAGGTATATTTCGCAGTAAACCCAAACCTGCAGCTTTAAGGAGACGGGAGCCACCCAAAGCCAAACCAAAAATTGCTAAAACTTCTCCCTTACGAGTCGAGTCTTGCAAATCTAGCTCGTAAGCAGAAGCAATTTGATAAACCATTTCTGACTGTAATTTCGTCGTTGCTGTCAAATCAACTGCTAACAAAGCCAATGCTTCGCCTGGTATAATACTCGTTGCTAACCCGATTCCTCCAGCTTGTATAGCTTTTTCAAGCATAATCCGGTGAGCAATTTGACTGGATGACTCTTGAGGATGCTGTTGCTGTAACTTTTTAACTGCAGCTTCTGCTTGTTCTAAGTTAACGCTCTCCACAGCACCAAAGAGCCAATTGAGGTTTAATACGCCTGAGAGCTTTCGGATTAACCAGTTTTCACCCAAACGATGCACAAACTGCCCTGCTGTTTGAGTTGTTTGCTCTATTAGCCTCTGTGTTTGTTTTGCCGTCGCATCCCCCATTTCCCCGACTGTGCCGACAATCCCTCCCACAGTTTCGGAAAATGACTCTAGTTTTCCATGTGTATTCTTTTTTAACTTATTTTCTGTTTTATCAGTAATTTCCACATGATTTGAAGCGGGTATGTGTTCAATGTTTTGAGATTCGTCTACCATTGTTCGGAGCATCCTTGAATATTGTTCTCTCCCTTGTTGTAGCGGAGATGCGATCGCTTTTTCATCTTTCTCTCAGCACACTTTTTCAAGTATTTCAAAATATTCCTTCTTTTGAAAGATGACCTCATTTGTGCGAGTTTGAGAATGAATAGGGCAGCGACTCCTTTCCCCCGGAAGATTCACTTTGAAGCTCCTCGTTTGCTAGTAAAATGAAATTGAATCCCCTCTAAGGAATATCTTTAAAAATAAACGCGCGTGTGTTGGTTAGTTCGTTGGTACACACAGATACTCCTTGTCAGAAGGCTAGTTAATTATATTTTTAAACAATGTGAGTTACAAATAAATCAAAAAAATTGATTTATATTATAATTTTGTTAAACTCTGTTTTATCCTGATGAATATTTAAAAAGCACCTTGAATATTTCGACCACTTAATTACCTTTGTTTGATGGCACAAAGGTAATTAATCATTGAAGTCTCAATGTAAAATTGTGTCTATTCCCGCCGACTGACATATCTTACTCTCTAACCGTTTATAACTTCAATGCTCGGATCTAAAAAATTGTGAGTTTTCATAATCTCATATAGATTAATATCTGCTTCTAATAAGCAAGCGTGTCCGCTTTTGGGCAGCACAACCATTTTGGCGTTTGGCAAGAAATTAACTAAACGTTTAGCTTCCGCGAGAGAGGGCAAAAGTCGATCTTCATTGCTGGCGATGACTAAAACAGGTTGAGTTAGGCTATGTAACTGCTTTTCACTAATATCAAATCCTCTAATTAAAGATAATCGCCAAAGAACTGTTGCTGGAGGGACGGAACGCATAGTTTTGAGAAGTTCTTGACGATCGCCATTAGCAATTCTTCCTAATGCTGCTAAAAATGGCAATAATCCAAGTGCGCCCACATCATAAAGCCATGAGGGTGTCAAGAAAGCAAATTGTGAAGTCCAATTATACCAAGGACGAAGAAGAAAGCTAGAAGCCGGGTTGATCAAAATAATTCTTTTGAACATCTGCGGTGCAGCTAAGGCGATTTTCTGAGCCAAACAACCACCAAAAGACTCTCCACAAAGGTAAACTTGCCGCTGAGAGTTTTTTTCCAATTCAGCATTGATTAAATCTAAAACATTATTCGTTAGCTCATCCCAACTTGTGAGATCCTCTCTTGGGATTGCCAAACAGCGAACATCGAAGCCAACTTCTAATCCAGCCGTTTGCGATCGCAATAATTGACCGGTTCCATCCATTCCTGGCAAAAATATAAATAGCGGAAACTCCGGCTGTAATCTTTTAGGCGTTAAGAAACAAGGTTTAAGCTCTACTTGTGAATTATTCATTAGTTAACCGTTATTAGTCAATATTCATTGGCGCTTAGTCATTAGTCATTTGCCGTTGACAAAAGACCAATAATCAAGGTCAAATGACTTTAATAACAACCGAACTTTAGTAAATTAGCAATTTCCTCTCGACAGTAATTTGTCAGTTCCGCCACCACGGTTTTTGCTTGTTTCCCCTGATATTGTTTCTGATGTTGGGGTTTAATCCAGTAAGGGCGGCCTACTAACACGGCAACACGATGATATGTTACTAGAGGATGCCAGCCAGCTTGATCGAATAAAGGTTCTGTTGGATCAAATAAACTGAATAGTTTGAGAGGTATGGCGGATGTGTTAGTTTCTTCAAGGGAGGCGATGGCAATCGGCAAAACTGCCAAATCGGCAACAGAAGCTCGTAATGCCAAGTGAGCAAATCCCCGGTGAAATTCGCCGATTTTCCAATGCTGGGTATATTTTACCATTGGTTCAGTGCCTTCAGGGAAAACTCCTACCACTTGCCTAGATTGTAGGAGTCTCTGTGATTGCTGAAAAAAGCTTTGTTGGCGATGTAGTGTCGCCTCTAAAGGAAAGCATCCAAGTTGCCCTGTGACAATTTCCCGCATGATTGGCACTTGTCCCATGTAGTGATGGCAAGCGAAACGAATCGGACGCGATAAAGCACTCATCAGAATTGGTGCATCCATAAAGCTGCGGTGATTGCTCACTACTAACACACTCGCATCTTGGGGAATGCGATCCTCATAGTAACGAAACATTTTCATTGATAGCGCTGCTAGTAACCAGCGTGAAACTACCAAGGGGCTATTTACACTCATACCTTATTCAATCTGATTTTGCCGACAATATCGTAGTTCATCTTAATCTAATTTTTACATTTCTTTACTAAAACAATGACTTCCTGAAGGAAGAAAAATTTACTTGAAAAGTTATTGAAATCCTTAAAGAGAGCGGAGGGACACATTTTCACTTACCATATATCCACCAGAAAGCGTTCAATCGAAGCATTAGTAAAATTTACTGCATTTATTATTTACACTTAAGCATCCAACAATCCTGAACTGGATAATTTTGCTAGAATTAATAAAGTGTTGATTGAAAATATGGTAGTTATATAATATAATTACGTGGTTTTGACGAAATAATTTAACAGAGAAAACGTTTTAACAAGTTGTTTCTGATTTTGCATGAATATAGTGAATAAAAAAGAAAAGACTTTTGCACTTACGACACCGTTATATTATGTAAATGATTTACCCCATATGGGCAGTGCGTACCCGACGATGGCCGCAGATGCGATCGCTCGGTTTCAAAGATTGTTGGGACTAGAGGTACTGTTCATCACCGGAACAGATGAACACGGACAAAAAATTGAGCGGACAGCAGAGAGTAAAGGGCGCTCGCCACAAGAATACTGCGATGAAATTGTGCCAAGTTTCATCTCTTTGTGGAAGTTGCTCAATATTCAATATGATCGCTTTATTCGCACAACTAATCCTCGCCATGAATTTATCGTCAACGAATTCTTTGAGCGTGTGCGGAATAAAGGTGATATTTACCTCGGACAACAAAAAGGCTGGTACTGTGTTTCCTGTGAAGAATTTAAAGAAGAACGGGAACTTTTAGAGGGAAAGCGTTGTCCTCTTCACCCGAATAAAGAAGTTGAATGGCGCGATGAAGAAAACTACTTCTTCCGCTTATCGAAATATCAAACACAATTAGAAGAACTATACAAGTCAAAACCGGATTTTATTCAGCCCGAAAGTCGTCGGAATGAAGTCCTCAACTTTGTAAATCAAGGCTTGCAGGACTTTTCTATATCAAGGGTGAATTTAGAGTGGGGCTTTCCGATTCCAGGCGATCGCAAGCATACTATATATGTGTGGTTTGATGCACTACTTGGTTATGTAACGGCATTAATAGAAACTGATGATGAAAAACCGACTTTAGAAAAAGCTTTGGCAAAATGGTGGCCAGTTAACTTGCACTTGATTGGTAAGGATATCCTGCGCTTCCATGCAGTTTATTGGCCAGCAATGCTCTTATCAGCTGACTTACCTTTACCAGGAAAAGTCTTTGGGCATGGCTTTTTGACCAAAGATGGTCAGAAAATGGGTAAAACTCTTGGTAACACCCTTAACCCTGTAGCATTAGCTGAGTGTTATGGTGCAGATGCCGTTCGTTATTACTTCCTTAAGGAAATCGGATTTGGTAAGGATGGCGATTTTAATGAAAGTAGGTTCATCGATGTTCTAAATGCAGATTTAGCAGATAACTTGGGTAATTTGCTGAATCGAACGCTGAAGATGGTGAACAAGTTTTGCGCCGGAAATGTACCCCTGATTACAAATGAAAATATTCCTTCTAACCATCCGTTGAAAGCCATTGGTTTACATCTGGGGGAGCAAGTAAAACTCGCATATGAAGCACTAGCTTTTAACCAAGCTTGTGAAGCTATCCTTTCGCTAGTACATGCGGGCAACAAGTTTATTGATGAGCAAGCTCCTTGGTCATTATATAAACAAGGAAAGCAGCAAACAGTAGAACAAGTATTGTATGCGGTTCTAGAATCAGTGAGACTGGCAGCTTACCTTCTATCTCCACTTATTCCAAATATCAGTAACGACGTTTACCAACAACTCGGTTTTGGAATCAACTTTAACGAACAAATACAAACTTCTGTTGCCGCCCCTTTTTCGATTCATGGCACTTGGGGAGTACTCAATAACACACAAAAGTTAGGTGAAGCTCGTCCCATCTTTAAGCGTTTGGAACTACCTGAGAACAGTTAGCTCTTTCCGATAGTTGGATTAATCAGGAGTTAGTATTTGCCAATCACCTCAAACTCTCCGGTTTAAGTTTCCAAAAAGGAAAAATTTCATGGCATCTCACTTGTGTTAAAAACTTCTGTTTTCTTATTAAGATTCATCCGTCAGTCGCTCAGAATTCAAAGGGCAATTCTGGACGTTCTTCATCAGGATGTGAGATCTGCCGAAGTTTCCTATGGCAGCAGGTACTTCCAGCAGGACAATTGTGCTTACATGGCAAGAATATTCCTCCTGACAGATGTATTTTTTGCTTTTATCATTTTATTGGGACTGAATTTATTAGTCCTAAATAATTATCATAAAACCGCTCTAAGTTACTAGTTCATTGAAAAATCAGTATCAACTATTACATTGATAATAAAAATGAGGTATGAAAATGATGTTGAATAATTTAGAAAACGACTCAATATTCACGCCAGAACAGGTTTTGGAAAATCGGGGTCGTGTAGCTATATTTATTGATGGCTCAAATCTATTTTATGCAGCACTGCAATTAGGAATCGAAATTGATTATACAAAGCTGCTGTGTCGATTAACAGGTGGGTCAAGACTATTGCGTGCTTTCTTTTACACCGGAGTAGATAGAACAAACGAGAAGCAACAAGGTTTTCTACTGTGGATGCGTCGAAATGGTTATCGAGTCATTGCGAAAGATTTAGTACAACTACCAGATGGCTCGAAAAAAGCTAACTTAGATGTAGAAATTGCAGTCGATATGATGGCTTTGGTTGATTCCTACGACACCGCAGTATTAGTCAGTGGCGATGGCGATCTAGCATATGCAGTGAATTCTGTAAGCTATCGTGGTGTGCGAGTTGAGGTGGTGAGTTTGCGTTCGATGACAAGTGACAGTTTAATCAATGTGAGCGATCGCTATATTGACTTAGAAGCCATCAAAGAAGATATCCAAAAAACTCCTCGCCAAAGCTACCCATATCGACCATTAGCTAGTATGGGTTTTTTAGAACAACCAAGAGAGACTGACACTCACCTGGAAATTCAAGATTGATGAGGTATCAAGGTTATAAGAGGGGAAGCACCGAAGCAGGGGGGAGGGGGAGAATGGGAAGAACAGGAGGAAATTGGGAGATTGGGAAATTGAGAGAATTACAAGAAATTCTCAAAACGAGGACACTTCCGAATTTCCCAACTTCCCCACTCGTTTTGCTGCCTTTAACTCTTTGCCTGATACTTGGGTTATTTGGTTGTAGCAGTCAAACTCATACAGCAACCCAACCGAGTGCCTCTAGTTCACCAACTCAAGACTCAGAAAGCAATTTGACTTTCTTCGGTGTTAACTTTGAACAAGCAGATGAAGCCGGACGACCTGTTTGGCGAGTCAAAGCGAAAAAGGCAAAATACTTCAAAGAAAAACAAATTGGTCAAGCTGAAAGTCCCTCTGGTGAATTGTATCAAGATGGTAAAGTTGTGTATGAATTCACCGCCCAACAGGCAGATATCAAGCAAGACGGGAAACAATTGTTTCTCAAAGGAAAGATTGTCGCTGTAGACCCTCACAATGGAATTGTTGTGCGGGGTAATGAATTGGAATGGCGACCTAAAGAAGATTTGATGATTGTCCGCAACCAAGTCACGGGAAACAATAAACAACTGCAAGTTGTGGCGCAAGAAGGACGAGTAAAAACTCGTGAACAGCGTATGGACCTTTTTGGTGATGTAGTAGCAAATTCCAATGAACCGCAGTTGCAAATGCGAACACAGCATTTGATTTGGCAAATCAAACAGCAAAAATTAATTGGCGATCGTCCCGTCCAAATAGACCGTTATGAAAATAATCAAATTACTGACCGTGGCAAAGGAGATACAGCCGAAGCCAATCTAAAAACCAAGATTATTACTGTGAAAAACAATGCTCAGATTGAAATACTTGATCCAGCAATGCAAATAACTAGTAACTTAATGACTTGGGACTTAAACGCAGAAACTGTCAAGACATCTGCTCCCGTGCGCGTGTTCCATCGCACTGACAACGTCACTGTGAATGGCGATCGAGGTGAAATGAATACACGGCAAAAAATTGTTTACATTACAGGCAACGTTAACGCCATTGGACAACGCGGTCAAGCTCTCAAATCTAAAACGCTAACATGGTATCTTAACAATCAGTTCGTTGAAGCCCAAGGAAACGTTTTTTATCAGCAGATGGACCCACCATTAAGTTTTACAGGTCAACAAGCTTCGGGTAATCTACAAGACGAAAATATTGTTGTCAAGGGTAATAATTCTAGTGACAAAGTATATACAAAGATTATTCCGCAAGATCTGAAAAGTCAATAATTGTTAGGAGTTAAGTATTAGGTGTTATATCATATTCTGTTGAACACTTATAATCATGTTTGTAGTAGCGCTGTCTAGCCTGCGGCAACGCCTAAAGGCGAACGCTCTCAAAGTGTTAAGAGCGCTGAAGCGCTACTACTAACTAATCTTTTATTTATAACTCATTTACTGAACATGATATTAGTATTCTTTATTCAATAAACAATTAATATCATGTCCGGTAGCATAACCTTAATATCGTAGAACCCCAAGAGCGCTTTTCGGTGTGCTTTGTCTCCCCTCCCCGCGAGCGGTGAGT
>JAQYWO010000182.1 GCA_029379215.1 Rhizonema sp. PD37 | reverse complement strand
TTTTGTACTCTTTATTTGTTTTTTACGGGTTTATTCGGTAGGTGCAAGATCTGAGCTTAGGAATTGATTTCAGTTCACCAACCGGATGGCAACGCATTGAAGGAGCGATCGCATCTCTACTTAGAGGAGTTGAAAATGATGAGTAAGTTGTTGGTATAGCCAAAATTTCAGATAAAATATGAAATTCCTCTTTCTTCCATTGAAACTTTTCGACTCTCACACAATATCTGGAAAAATATCATGATGAGCAAGTATTTCTTATGGAAAGCTATCTTTTGACTTTTGACTTACAAAGGAAGGGGCTGACGCTCTTTTACCTGCCAATAACTTCTTCAATACTCTGTTTATTTGCCTTGGGAGCTATTTCATCTAGCGAATCTCCGTCTAAACTTTTACTCTGATTTTGAAATTCATCCAATAACCTGTAGAAGGAACTAAATCCTTCTTGCTCATTCGCACAATGGAGCATGATTATGTTTGCCCAAGAATTAGAAGTTGAAACATGATATTTTCTTTGTACCCAAGGTTGAAACTCCCGAGCAAAATCCATTATATAATTTTCCCCAAAAGCTGTTTGAATTTTAATAATTCGTCCTTTAATGCGGTTTTCTTTTAACCACTGCATCACAGCAGTAGCGCATTTATCACATTGATATAGGTCAAATTTTGCAATAATTTTACCAATTTACCAAACAATCTCTTCGTCGGATAACTGACTCACTCACGTACCCCAGTGCTGAAGAAATCTATAAAGTATATGTAAAATCTTTTACCAACATTCCTGGAACCATGCTACCTCCTAGTTGACGACTTTTGTATGTTCCGACTTCAGGAATAAATTCTTGAAAATTGGTTAACTCTAACAAATTTTCTCCCCAGAAGCGATAGAGACTTTCATCAAAACGCAAGTTCTCAATTGGAGAGATTATTTCGCCATTTTCTACCCAAAAACAGGCATAACGGGTCATACCTGTAATTCTACCAGTCGGGCGATCGCTCCAATTCAAATAATGCAAATTAGAGACATATAATCCCGTATCCAAAGTTGGAAGAATCTGCCCAAATTCTAAATTGCCCGGACTGATTTCCGATGCACGTAAAGACTCCGCTCCATTAGCACCGTTAGAAGTTTTTTGATATTCTTTTGCAGTGCGAGAATTCACAAGAGTATTGACCAAAACACCTTTTTCAATTATTGGTAACTCCAGTGCTGCCATTTCTCCCCATTGATTAAATCGCGGCACCAATCCTCGCGAAAAGTTTTCTTTAAGATTAAACGCAGGAGATAACTGCTTTTCAAGCCGCCATAATGAAGCTAAAGCACTACCTCCTTGTTGTAAATCTGCTTCACCTACACCTCCCCAAGAGAGCATAGTCAATAGATAATCTACTGCTGCTGGTGCAAAATATGTTCTGTACTGTCCCCGTGGCAATTTTTTCGCCGGACGTGAGAGCAATTCTAGTTGGATTTTAGCATCTTTAATTTGACTGGCATAAGTCTCATTATTCCAATCACTCCCAGCAAAAATACCTTTAACTGCTTGTCCAACTGTAGTAAATAAAGAATAATCTAATATAAAAGTATCGGTAGCAAACCAGTGTTTCTGACCGCTCGAATCGCCATAACCTTTAATGACAACTCCGCCTGCATACAAACCTGTAAAATCTAACTCTGCAACTGCTGCCAACACAGTCTGTACGACAGATCCGGCAGCTAACAAATTCCCCGAATGTACTTCCCTGCTGGTATTTGTTCCTGATGGTAAAACGAGATACGGATCAACAGGTAATTGAGGCAGTTCTTCACGCAACTCTTGTAAAGCTTCATATGCCACTTGCCAATCTACTTCCCAATTTCCCGTAAAAGGAAACTCCCGAAAACTACTACGCTGATTTTGCATCAAAGTTAGTTGTATCCAGCCATCAGCAACACAACCTGTTTGTCTTACCTTGGCATGATTAAAACGAGTAAACTGACTACGTTCACTGCTTAGTTTTGCAGTAAATTGTTCACTTTCTTCTTTTTTAATTAGTAGAGTTTCAATAAGTTTGTTAAAACTTTCTTCTAAAGCAGACAATTCTTCTTTTTTCATAAGTAGGGGCGGGTTTAATATGGATAACATTTGGGTACAGACGATCTTCTGTCAAACCCGCCCGTACAGTTTGGGACGGGTTGAATACAGATAACACTCCTGTACAGGCAGTTTTCTGTCAAGCCCGCCCGTATAGGAGTGAGAAATTCAATTCAAAATTTAAAACTTGACATTTTTAATTCTTAATTTTCAATTCTTTATTCCCTCTCCTTTTCAACTGCCGCCGCCAAAGACTTCAACGTTGGCAAATACGCAAACAGGGGAACCGTGTCCTACCCAAATCATTTGGTTTGGTTCTCCCTTACCACAAAAAGGAGTACCAAACATCTCCCAAGTGGATGAGTTTCCGACTTTGATTAAGTTACCCCAAAATTCTGGAGTTGTGGCTCGATAGTTGGGATTGCGGAGGGTTTTAGTCAGCTTACCGTTTTCGACCAATTTGGCATACTCGCAGCCAAACTGAAACTTATAGCGGCGATCGTCAATCGACCAAGAACGATTGGAGTCCATATAAACACCATGTTCTATATCCGCGATGATTTCGTCAAAAGAGGTGTTTCCCGGTTCGAGATTTAAGTTTGCCATACGGTCAATTGCCGGTCTATTCCAAGAAGAAGCACGGGCGCAGGCAACCCCTGGGACACCTGCTCTGGCTTGACTTTCTAGACTACCCAATCCTCGTAGAAGTATGCCGTCTTTAATTAAATACTCCCTTGTTGCTACAGCACCTGTATCATCAAAGCCGTAGCTAGCAAATTCACTGTTTACAGTAGGGTCGAAAGTAATGTTCATCAGTGGCGAACCATACACCAATTTACCGAAATCACTCGTTTTGACAAAACTACCTCCGGCATAGTTACGTTCATCTCCCAAAATTCGGTCTATTTCTAAGGGATGACCGATGCTTTCATGTATTTGGAGTAACATTTGATCTGGGGCAAGTACCAGATTTGTGGTAGCGCTCGGACATTCATCTGCTGTCAAAAGTTCTACTGCTTGATCGCCAATTCGGCGTACCTGATCCCATAATTGTGCTTGTTTGAAAAGTTCCAGTCCACCTTGATAACAGTTGGCTCCCGAGCCATTGTGGCTACGCTTTTGGACGCTCGCTCCATCTTGAGCTGTTGCTTTATAATCTGTTCTGAGAGACAGAAATTTTTGATACACTTCTGAACCATTACTACTGACAAACCAAGTTTCCATCTCAGAGGTTGTAGCACTGGCTATGGTTTGAACGATTTGCTCCGAGACTTTTAGAGTATTGCAGATGCGAACAAGTAAATCGTTGATTTCCTCAAGACTCAAACTATCTAAAGGTTCGAGAAACGGGGAAATATATTCACCGATTACTTTAGGACGTTCACTTGCGGCTTGAAAAGGGTATATCCACCACTCGCTAGCAGCCAGTGCTTGTTTATACGCTTCCTCAGCAGCTATTTGTAGAGATTTGAGTTGTAGGGAGTTGGTAGCCGCATAGCCTATACAGCCATTCACCAAGACTTCCAACATGGCTCCAGTCGTGGAGGTTTTGCCATTGTTTTGGGGTAAACCGTCACGGACGTAACGGGTTGAAGAGGTTTCCTTAACAACCCTGATGCCGATCCAATCAGCCGGAACATCGATGTGAGCGATCGCTTTTGTAAGTTCAGAAAACATTTTTAATTTTTAATTGTATTAGTTACGGTGCCATCGGGTGCCATCACGGCTATCAATTAAGGTAATACCTGCGAGTTGCAGTTCGTCGCGGATGCGATCGCTTAAAGCAAAATTCTTAGCGAGACGTGCTTCTTGCCTTTGCTGAATTAACGCCTCAATTTCCGCATCACTTAAAGTACCCTCACTTGAAAGGCGATCGCTGGAATTACCATCTTCAAAAGGTTCGGCTTCTAAACCCAAAACCCCAGCTAAAGTCACAAGTGTTTGCCACTCTAACAGTAATTCATCTGCTAGTCTCTCCGTTTTTCCCTGATGCACGAGGATATTGCCCTCACGACGCAATTCCTTGGCTAACTCAAATAGCACTGCTAATCCAGCAGGGAAATTAAAGTCATCATTCACAGCGTCTTGGAAACGTTCAATATAGGAATTTTTGATTTCCGATTTTAGATTTTCGATGGGGGATGACGATTCCCATCCGAGTTGTTTACCGTATTGGTAACCAAAATTTAAACCTTCTTTAAGAGTATGCCAACCGTTGGTCGCAGAGGCGATCGCTTCATCAGCAAAATCAATCGGTTTACGGTAGTGTGCTTGGAGGACAAACAAGCGGATCGCCATTGAGTCAACTGGTCGATTTAGTAAATCCCGGATTGTCGTAAAATTGCCCAAAGACTTGGACATCTTCTCCCCATTCACCTTTACCATACCGTTATGTAGCCAGTAACGTGCCAGTGGTTTTCCTGTCACCGCTTCTGACTGAGCAATTTCATTTTCATGGTGCGGGAAAATCAAGTCTTCACCACCAGTGTGGATGTCAATAGTCTCACCCAAGCGATCGCGCACCATTGCCGAACACTCAATATGCCACCCAGGACGCCCTTTACCCCAAGATGATTCCCAAGCAGGTTCTCCTTCTTTAGCTGCCTTCCACAAAGCAAAGTCAAACGGGTCTTTCTTCTTCTGATATTCTGGATCTTCCACACTCACCCGTTCACTAGCACCAGATCGCAAATCTTCTAACTTACGTCCGGAAAGTTTGCCATAAGAGTCAAACTGACGCACTGCGTAGTAAACATCACCATCTGCTGGATAGGCATAGCCTTTGTGTTCCAACTCATGAATCAGCCGTTGAATGCCATTGATTGTGTGAGTCGCACGCGGGTACTCATCTGCTTCTTTAATTGAAAGCCGTGCCATATCCTCAAAATATGCTTGTATATAGCGCTCTGCGACTGCTTCCATTGAGGAATGTTCTTGCCGCGCTCGATTGAGAATCTTGTCATCAATATCGGTAAAATTCTGGACGAAGCGTACTTTATAGCCGATAAATTGAAGGTATCGACGCACGACATCCCAAACAATACAGGCTCTGGCATGACCAACATGGCAGTAATCGTATACTGTTACGCCGCAGTAATACATCTTAACCTGACCGGGTTCAACAGTCTCAAAAGGTTCTTGGCGGCGGGTGAGAGTATTGTAAACGTTTAGGGTCATAGCCACGTAATGCTAAAGATACGTAATAATGGGAGACAGCAGGAGGGATGAAATATTCAGCATCCCTATGCTAGTGTTTTCTGTACTCTCTGCGCTACATTATTAGCTTTTACTTTTTGACAGCAGCGCTATGCAATCAGCAGTGACTTCCGAATCTCAAGCAATGGATGCTCCGAAAAAAGGATTGCCTGTTACAATTATTACAGGTTTTCTCGGGAGCGGTAAGACAACTTTACTCAATCATATCCTGAGCAATCAGCAGGGTCTGAAAACTGCTGTTCTCGTAAATGAATTTGGCGAAATAGGCATCGACAATGAGTTAATTATCGCCACTGAAGATAATGGTGATAACATGGTGGAGCTAAGTAACGGTTGTATCTGCTGCACCATCAATAATGACTTGGTAGATGCCGTTTACAAAGTTCTAGAACGCCAAGACAAAATAGATTATCTAGTTGTGGAAACAACTGGACTTGCAGATCCGCTGCCTGTAGCCATGACATTCCTCAGCCCGGAGTTGCGCGATCTCACCCGTCTGGACTCTATTATTACAGTTGTAGACGCTGCAAATTACAGCTTAGATTTATTTAATTCTCAAGCGGCTTACAGTCAGATTTTCTATGGTGATGTGATTGTCTTAAATAAGACGGATTTAGTTTCTGAGGAAGATTTGTCTACTATAGAAACGAAAATTCAACAAGTCAAAGAAGGCGCACGAATTCTGCGGACAAAGCGAAGTCAAGTTCCACTCCCTTTAATTCTGAGCGTTGGTCTGTTTGAGTCAGACAAATACTTTGAAGCCGCAGGTGAGCACAGTCATGACCATGATCACCATGAGCATGACCATGAACACCACCATCATCATGACCACGACCATGACCACGATCACCATCATCATGACCACGATCACGACCATCACCATCATTCCCACCATTTAGAAAATGATGGCTTCACCTCTATCTCTTTTCAAAGTGATAAGCCTTTTGCGATCAGGAAGTTTCAATATTTCTTAGATAATCAGCTTCCTCAAAACGTCTTCCGCGCAAAGGGAATTATGTGGTTTGACGAAAGTCCCAACCGTCATATTTTCCACCTTTGTGGCAAGCGCTTCAGTTTAGATGATGATGAGTGGAAAGGCCAGAAAAAAAATCAGGTTGTGCTGATCGGTCAAAATTTAGATCGTGAGCAATTACTTCAACAACTAGAAAACTGTATCTGTCTGCCTTCTACGACTCGCGGTAAAGGTTTTGGAAAATAGTCATTAGTTAGTTACTCCACTAAAACTTTTTAACGCCCTCGCTATACCGCCTTCCTCGGTTAGCGATGGTGTTAAAGCTAGAGAATATCTGGGAAATTACAGCCCTCAACGTGTAAAATATAACCTTACTCTTTTCAGTTAAATTTTCGTTATATACTTATAAATTTTTTCACCTGCTGACTTACATCAAAAGTTATACCAATTTCAAAAATGTTTGTAACACATGAATCAATCGTAAGGGCGAACAGCCGTGACGCAAGGGAGCGCGTTCGCGAAGCGTCTCGAAGACTCGCTCGTTCGCGTAGCTATGCCGTAGGCTTTACGCTGCGAAGATCGCCCCTACACGAGGATCTGTCGTGTTCTTTTTTCAAATTGGTATTAGCACTTACTATAGTAATCCGTGGAGGATTTGTAAACGCCAAGATCCCCGACTTCTCCCTTGAAGTCGGGGATCTGAACAGCTAAAGTTTATAATTCAAATAGGATTGCTGTACATACACCTCTGTACAATCACCGCTTGCATGTATGAAAAGAGCTTCACCCTCTAATATTTTTAAAGCTTGAGGACCAACACGATAGATAAAACAATTTATTGGTACTGAACCTGTAGCCCACAAATTATTTTCAAAGTCTTGATTGTATGGAAATAGTTTGGGTGTTCCAGTTGATCCTGAAGTCTGAATCCAGTGTGTCAGAGGTTCAGGAGAAAGTACATTGGTTTCCCCTGCAATAATTCGCTCAATATAAGGTTTTAAATCACCGTAATGCTGAATAGGGGTTTGAGATTGAAAGTCTGCAATGCTTTTAATTGAGGTATAGCCTCTTTCTTCTCCAATCACTGTATTTTTTAACTTATTTAACATAGAAAGAAGGAAGCTTTCTTGCAACTCGAAAAGATTCTCATATTCAGTAAGCCAAGCTTCCATTTCGGTTTTAATTTTTGAATACATATAATAGCAATCCTATATAATATCTAAACTTATAGTACTTTCGTACTATTACTTTGATGACATATTATACTGATGAATAACTTTTTACTAAAACAGCAACAAAAAACAGGTAGAGTAGCAATCTTAACAACGTGTATTCGCAGTTATCCAGAGGTGAGGAAACTTAAACGAGCAATAGCAGTAGAAATGACGTTACAGCGTGAACCACACTTTAAGAGTACTAAATTATTGGATATTAATAAGTCTTGTATTGCAAATTGGAAACAAAGATTTGAAGCTGAGGAAATAGACGGTATGAAGCTATAGAATTCCTATTTTATTTTTGACAATCTTCAAATCAAACATCTATGCCAGCTTGGATGCACATAGACACATTTCTGTCAATGCACAAGTTTTAAGATAGCAGCCCTTTCTAGGTGAACGTTTGTACTATAAGAAAATCTTGTGTTTCAGGCAATTTTGGGATTTTGGCGATACGGCTTCAGCCGTTGCTGAGGGCATCGCTTACGCTTAATTTAGAGTCCAAAAATCTAGGGTTTAAAGCATAGATTTTTTATTCAATTCCAGTCGATGTCTGGAATACCGAAAAAACTATGATAGTACATATGCTCACCTTGAAAGAACTAGTCTTAAGATGGTAATCATCTAGACTGTCCTCTTTTCGGTTTCTCAGAATTATTTAAATTTAATGATTCATAATTGTTTATGCGTGTTATTGTCCAACGTGTTAAGTCATCGCAAGTCACAGTAGACAATGAAGTTGTCGGTAAAATCGGACGGGGGCTGAACTTGCTAGTAGGTATTGCTGACACTGATACTGATGCTGAACTTGAATGGATGGTACGTAAGTGTTTGGAGTTGCGGCTGTTTCCAGATGAAGAAGGAGGCGATCGCTGGCAAAAATCTGTACAAGAAGTTGGTGGTGAGTTACTAATAGTTAGTCAGTTTACGCTTTACGGCGATTGTCGTAAAGGTCGCCGTCCTTCGTTTGACCGTTCTGCTGCTCCCAAGGTGGCGGAAGACTTGTACAATTGTTTTGTTACTAAGTTACACTCAAGTGGTGTGCGAGTGGCAACGGGTAAATTTGGAGCAAAGATGCAAGTTTCGATAGAAAATGATGGTCCGGTTACCTTGTTACTAGAGAAAGAAGCAACCTAAGAGATCATACTTAGATAAAAAAATTTTTGAGCCCAACCACTTCCTAGTATAAAAGGTGAGAGAATATTAAACTAACCATAACAAAAGTTTAAATTCACTCCTCATGGCTAAGATACAGTTCTCCAAAGGCATTGATGAAGATGCAATTCCAGAAGTTCGTCTCACGCGATCACGTAGTGGCGAAAGCGGTACAGCCTCATTTGTTTTCATCAAACCTAAGGCTTTAAGCAATGCCAGCACTGAAGACATTACTGGAATGTACATGATTGACGAAGAAGGAGAAATAGTGACTCGTGAAGTCAAAGGTAGATTCGTTAATGGTAAACCAGAAGCATTAGAAGTCTTATATGTTATGAGATCTACTTCAGAGTGGGAGCGCTTTATGCGGTTTATGGAGAGGTATGCTGAAGAGAATGAGTTGGGATTCAGCCAAAAATAAGTAGTCATGAGTCATTAGTCATAAGTTCATTGTTAGTAGTTAGTAGGGACGGGTTTCGTCTATTCACTTGTCAATAAAAACGAATAATCCTGTCAAACCCGTCCCTACAATGATTAAAAATTAACGATTCACAAATAATGACAAACAAAGAACAAATATACACATGACTAATGACAAAAAGTCAAGAGTTTGTTTATGATTCAGATTCCTCACCCAGACTCCTCAGGTGTGACAGTAAATTGCGCTGTTGTTACCATCAGCGATACACGTTCACAAGAAACAGACAAAAGCGGTCAGCTGATTCAACAATTGCTGCGAGATGCTAATTACACCATAGAAGTATACGTAATCATTAAGGATGAACCGGACCAAATTCGAGAGCAAATGGAACTACTGTGTAAACGTGTAAATCTAGATGCTGTAATTTTTAATGGTGGTACGGGTATAGCATCGAGAGATAGCACTTACGAAGCTATTGAGAAATTACTAGAAAAAACTCTGCCTGGGTTTGGAGAGTTGTTTCGCTTTTTGAGTTATCAAGAAATTGGTTCGCGGGCGATCGCCTCTCGTGCTGTTGCTGGTGTCTATCGACACAAACTTATCTTCTCCCTTCCAGGTTCGAGTAATGCCGTGCGATTGGCAATGGAAAAGCTAATTTTGCCAGAACTTCCTCATTTAGTGAGTCAGTTACAAAGTTAGGAGTTGTCGAAACGCTCTACTGTGGATCTCGACAACTCCTAGTGAACTACCCACACTGCCCTTCGGGTCAGATGTAGGATGAATTTTGGTTTTAGCTAAATCTTTGAAAAAAATAACTCCCTAATGTTAAGGGAGTTCGCCATCGTTTTTAGTTTTTTACAACTATTACAACTTACCGATTGATACACTCAGTAGAGCCAGAAGAACTGCAACAATATAAAAAACAGCCACCACTTGCAGTTCAGACCACCCAGAGAGTTCTAGATGGTGGTGCAACGGTGCCATTTTCAATAGGCGCTTGCCTTTGCCATCAGGACCCTTTGTGGCTTTATAGTAGCCAACTTGAGCCATGACAGAGAGGGTTTCTACGAAAAAGATTCCACTGAGAATAAACAAAGCGACTAAACTGTTTGTCAGTAAACCCACTGCAGCTAAAGCACCTCCCAGTGCTAGAGAACCAGTGTCGCCCATGAAAACACGGGCAGGATTACGGTTATGTGTGACAAAGCCCAAGCAACTGCCACTGAGACAGGCACAGAAAATCATTAATCCAGGTGAGGTTGGTGCAATGAGCGCACCTAATGCCAACAATGCGATCGCGACTGTCCCCCCAGCCAAACCATCAATGCCATCAGTCAGATTAGTGGCGTTGCTCTCTGCCACTAATACAAAACCTGCTAATGGCCAAAAGAGTACTCCTAAAGGTAGACAAAAACCCAGAGGTAATGAAATACTTGTAATAGTAGAAGGTTGACTAAAGATGAGCCATATACAGAACATGATCGCGAAACCGATCTGTAAACCGAGTTTCAACTTAGGTGATATACCTTTGTTCGACTTACGGCGGAGAATTTGCCAGTCGTCGATCCAGCCAATGAATCCGTAGCTTAGTGTCAATGCGGAGACAGCAAGTACCTCCGGAGCAAACTTAGACCATATACAGGCGGTTATCACTGCCGTAGGGACAAAGAATATGCCCCCCATTGTTGGTGTACCGGCCTTCTTTAAATGAGCTTGAGGACCATCCTCACGGATGATTTGCCCAGTTTTCAGGGCTTGTAACAGGGGGATCACCCAATGACCGATTGTGGCTGAAGCCAAAGTACTAAAAATCATTGGCAGGGTAAGCGACATCCATTCCCACGGCATTCTGTTCGCCATCCCATCAAACATTAGTGCGGCTCCACCCAAACCTACACCTAATAAAGAAACCAGACCAATTCCAGACAAATTCAATCCTTGGTCAGGAGATAATTTAGCGTCCACAGGAATTTCTCCTCACTCCACACTCTATAAAACCGAACATTAGGGACGATCTATGCTGACAATGCTAAACACTTAAAAGTTTGTTAATCCTCTTCTGGAGTTGGTTCATCATCGTCATCGAAGTCATAATCAACAATTCCATCTTCTACACCCATAAGGGAATCTATTTCCTCTTCGTCATCACCAAAATCGGATTCATGAGCTTCACGCGCTATGATCCGACCGCTGGATTGTAACCAGTCCAAGAGCGAAGATTCTTGCTTTAATGGTATTACAGCGGCCCGCTGATTGCGAGGTACTTCACGCAATGGAGAATTCAACATATGGAAGACAAGACAGGAGTGATGTAACTAGACATTAAGAGTTTATCACTTGAGCTTAGATCATATAGTTCTTATTCGCCTCTTTGATTTAAAAATCCGACAAAAAAAATTTATTTATCAATGGGACTTAAACAAGATATAGCAACTAGTGTATTGGTACGGTGATATACATGTTCTTCTAAGTAATTTGAGGTAACAGTTAATGATAGAAAAAGCGGATCTTTTAGAAGCAATTGCTGGGAAAAATCGGGGAATAATTGCAACTGAGCGCGATAAACAAGCGATTCAAGTGGCGATCGCTCGTTTAGAAGACCTTAACCCCACCCCGCGTCCGGTTGAAGCTCCTCACTTGTTGAATGGCAATTGGCGACTCTTGTACACTACAAGCAATGCTTTATTAAACTTCGACCGCCTACCTTTGTGCAAACTTGGTCAAATTTATCAGTGTATTCGCGTACAAAATAAGAGCGTTTATAATATAGCTGAAATTTATGGGTTACCTTATCTTGAAGGTTTAGTTAGTGTTTCAGCTAAATTTGAGCCAATTTCTGATCGTCGCGTAAATGTGAAATTTGAGCGGTCGATTATTGGCTTACAACGTTTAATCGCTTACGACTCTCCAGAAAATTTTATCCAACAAATTGAGTCCGGTCAAAAATTTAGCGCAATTGATACACATCTCAATAGTGACAAACAACAAGGTTGGTTAGATATCACTTATATAGATAGCAACTTGCGTATTGGTAGAGGTAATGAAGGAAGTGTGTTTGTCTTGACTAAAACATAATATTTTTTACCAGTAGTGTTAGCGAGAATAAAGTATACACAATAATGTGATTTCTGTCAAGATTATTTTGGGGATTGGGGAGATGATGAAGATGGGGAGAGATAGCCAATGACAAATAACTTAACAAAGCCTCAAGGTGAGACCGTCAGGTTGTAGAGTGAAAACAATTAGCCCTGTAGATTGGCAATTGATAATTTAAAGGAAACAAACTAATGGTTCAACGTGGTTCTAAAGTACGCATTCTTCGCCCGGAATCCTACTGGTATCAGGATACAGGAACCGTAGCCTCTATCGAGTCAGGCGGTGCCAGCAGATACCCGGTCATTGTCCGATTTAATAAGGTAAATTACGCTGGTGTCAATACCAATAACTTTGCACAAAATGAATTAATAGAGGTTGAAGCTCCATCAGCGAAGGCCAAAAAGACAACACCTTCTGCTAGTGGTGGTCAACAAACTCCTGTTGATGCTGGAATCCGCAAGACTGGTGCTGACGCTAAAACTTCTGGAAAGCCTTCTGCTACCCCAGAATCAGGAAGTAGCGATCAGGCAGCAGAAGGCGGCGGTAACCAGGGAACTGAAAAGCGTTAAATTGTGCCTGAACTGCCAGAAGTAGAAACAGTGCGGCGGGGTCTAAATCAATTGACCCTCAATCAAGAAATTACGGGTGGAGATGTGTTACGACACAACACGATCGCCTACCCGTTTTCTATTGAGGAATTCTTGGCGGGAATTAAAGGAAATGCTATTGCGGCTTGGTATCGTCGCGGTAAATATCTCCTTGCGGAACTTACAACAAGAGGGGGAGAGGAAGAAAGCAGGGGAGGCAGGGGAAGTAGAGCAGCAGTTCGGTTAAGAACTAATTGTCCAATAACTCTTTCCTCCCTTGCCTCCCCTGCTTCCCCTGCTTCTCCTGCACCCCCTTTAGCCCTCTCCTCTTCCACAAGTAGCCTGGGGGTTCACTTGCGAATGACTGGTCAATTACTGTGGCTGGATCGATATGAACCATTACACAAGCACACACGGGTAAGAATATACTTTGGCGATCAGCATGAATTGCGCTTTGTTGATCAGCGCACGTTTGGTCAAATGTGGTGGGTTCCTCCAGGAGTTGAATTAGAAAGCATTATGACTGGGTTGGGAAAACTAGCAGTAGATCCCTTCTCACCTGAATTCACGGTTGAGTATTTGGCTGATAAGATTCAATGCCGCCGTCGTCCGATTAAAACAGCCCTACTAGATCAGTCAGTGGTGGCGGGGTTGGGTAATATCTATGCTGATGAAGCACTGTTTCTGAGTGGAGTGTTACCGACAACTCTTGGTATTAATTTGCAGCGAGAGCAAATAGAGCGTTTGCACAAGAGTATCATACGGGTGTTAGCTGACAGTATTGAGGTTGGTGGTACAACTTTCAGTAATTTTCTAAATGTTAAAGGCGTTAACGGTAGATATGGCGGGATTGCGTGGGTTTATAACCGCGCAGGCGAACCTTGTCGAGTTTGTGGTATGGCAATTCAACGGACTAGGTTAGGTGGGCGTTCAAGCCACTTTTGTACTCAGTGTCAACACTAAGCAAATAAAAATATCAAATTAAAAGTCCGAAAAATTGCTAACGAATGATGCAATATAAGGTATAAAAATTAATGGCGCTCTTGGAGGCGGGCAACGCAGATAAGCTGTACGCATCTAGTAGCACACTTACACGTCATTAGTCATGTGCAAGTACTAATGGCTCCTGTTGTTGTGACTGCCCATTCCATACTTAGAAGAAATGGGAAGGAGAGTTACCCTTTTTTGAATGCTTAAGGCTGTCCTTAACAAATTTAGTGAGAAGAAAATAGCCGTAAGCTAAAATCCTGAGTAGAACAACCTAAACACTAATTAAAAAGGCGATCTTATGGCAATCAAAAGAGGAGACATGGTTCACGCTATCCGCGAGAAGTTGGAAAACAGTCTAGAAGCACAAGCCAGTGATTCTCGTTTTCCTTCTTATTTGTTTGAAAGCAAGGGCGAAGTTGTAGATATCAAAGATGATTATGCCCTTGTGAAGTTTGGGAAAGTGCCAACGCCAAATATTTGGTTGCGTTTGGATCAACTAGAACAGTTTAAATAAAATTCAAGCATATGAATGATTCCCCTTCGTCCTTAGTTTCGTGTCATTCGCCGCGTGTCACTATCGTCGGTACTGGTAAAGTTGGCATTGCCCTAGCCCAACGCATTGCTGAAAAAAACCTGGCAGATGTGGTGTTGTTGGATATTGTTGAAGGAATGCCTCAAGGATTAGCGCTGGATTTGATGCAGGCAAGGGGAATGGAACTCCACAATCGCAAGATTATTGGCACAAACAATTATGCTGATACATCTGGTTCTGATGTAGTCGTCATTACGGCAGGTTTTCCCCGCAAACCAGGCATGAGTCGGGATGATCTGCTGCTTATTAATGCCAAAATTGTCGTGGAGTCAGCAAAGCAAGCGATCGCTCATTCTCCTGATGCCATCTATATAGTTGTCACAAATCCCCTAGATGTAATGACTTATTTAGCTTGGCAAGCAACGGAATTACCAAGCGATCGCATTATGGGTATGGCTGGCATCTTGGACTCTGCTCGCTTTCAAACCTTTATTGCAATGGAATTGGGAGTTTGTCCTAGCGATGTCAACGCGATGGTATTGGGCAGCCACGGTGATTTGATGGTGCCTTTACCACGTTATTCTACTGTCAACGGTATTCCAATTACAGAATTGCTAGGTGAATCTACAATTAACCGTTTGGTAGAGCGAACCCGTAATGGTGGGGCAGAAATTGTCGGACTAATGCAGACAGGTGGGGCTTTTTTTGCCCCCGCTTCTTCTATATATGTAATGGTGGAAGCAATTTTGCTCAATCAGTCTCGCTTGTTACCAGTCTCGGCTTATCTCCAAGGTGAATACGGTTTAAAGGATATTTTTATCGGCGTTCCTTGTCGTTTGGGATGTAGTGGCATAGAGAGTGTACTGGAATTGAACCTCACCGATATAGAAATGAATGAATTACGTGTTTCTGCTCAAGCAATGCGTAAAACTATTGACAACTTCATCTAGATTTTTATCCCGCTTTTACAAAAATAAAAGGCAGTAGATTGAAGGACTACTGCCTTGCCTGCTATTATTCAGCCTAAAAAATATATGTGTATCAAAACATACACATAGAATTACTCTTTGACGCCAATCAGCCGTAGTTCTGATCCGCAGGATCACCGTATGGATCTTCGCTGGCTGGACGAACATCGCCATATCCTTGGTCTGCTGGGTCACCGTATGGATCTTCGCTGGCTGGACGAACATCGCCATACTGTCCATACCCACCAGGGTTGCCGTACCCTTGATCTGCAGGATCGCCGTATGGGTCTTCACTTGCTGGGCGGACTCCGCGATCGCCGTAATTTCCCTCTTCATCGGCGCGCTCTTCGTCCCCTCCGCCGATAATTTTCCTTAAAAAATCTCCTACCATGATTCAGTCTCCTTATTATGTTCGTGCTGAACTTTACCGTGTTCTTTTTTTATTTTGGGTCACTACTCTCGCTTGAGAGTTAGTCTTATCCTTCAAAGAAGTCTCTTGGCATGACTGAAGGAAAGAATTTACGCAGAAACCGAGTTTATTAAACTTCAGGCATCGTTCAGCAGTTTAATAGAAGCTAAAAACCTGATTTCTCATCTAATATGGACCTCCTGAGGGAGCAACATCTCTTAAAGTACGACCGCCAGAACTTCCGTTATATCCTTGAAAACCTTGATACTGTTGCGCTTCCGACTGAGGAACTTGAATTCCTCCTTGTGGAGGTTGTACCCAAACAGGCTTACCATTAGAGTCGCGGTAATAGACACGTCCGTTCTTAGAAAGATAGTACTTACCCTGCGATCCCTCTTTTTTTGCATTCTGATGCTGTCTGTACAGGTAGTAAAGTGCGGCGGCTCCCACCAACGTAATCCCCACTTTCTGACCCGTACTCAATCCCTTTTTAGCTTGAGGTTGATCTGCATTACTCACAGTCCTACCAGAGGCATTATCAACAGGTGGCGGTGCAGCAGTGCGAGAACCTCCTCCACCGCAGCCATTTAGCAGTGGAACTGTTAACAATGCCGAAAGGAATATCGCTAGCGGAAACGAAACTTTTTTATTTTTTGGATATATTGTGTTCATCATTTTTCCTCACCCTGCCTTTGCTGAAAGCCATGCTGTGGTTAAAAAAGTGCTTGAATTCTTAGGCTTAAGAGAATTCTTACTAGTTGTTGGCAATAGCTTAGGTACACCTTAACTATCACTATAAATAGTTTTCCCAATTTTTCATCCTGCCTTTGAGAGAAATCGCACTCATCCAAAGGAAATATAGCAATCCGCTCAGAAATTGTCACAGAATTCATCCTCCAGGCTACTGCCCTCCCCTCAAGCCATCTTCGATACAGTTCAGTTGCAGCTTTCCTCAAAGTTTCACCAATGATTTAAGTAAGTCAGTACAAATAAATTTATGCTTGTAGTTGCGCTGACCTCGCCTTACACCGTTTCACTTTAAAGTTGATACATTTGGGCAAGCAGGGGAAGCAGGGGGAGTGAATTGTATCAGAATTTTCGGGAAATAGTATTAGATATCAGCGCTCTCGCAACTACGAACCTTTACATAAATTCATATAGTTTGTTTTTTCTCTGCCGATTTACTTACTTATCAATGCGGCTCAGTTAGGGCTACTCGTTTTAAATTGCTTACTGTGTCAAGACGTACTGTTTGAAGCCTCTCTACATGGGTTGGGGGTAGATAAATTGTCTTAACTGAAGCGTATTGATTTATGTATTGGGTTGATGCTGAGTAAATAAA
>JAQYWO010000181.1 GCA_029379215.1 Rhizonema sp. PD37 | reverse complement strand
GTTTTAAAATAGGTCAACAGAAAAGACATCGTATCAATTTTTACAAAATTATTTATGAATAGTGGAATCTTTAATGAGTGCATTTTTAATTTTTTGACCCCCGCCTTATACCGTTTCACTTTAAAGTTGATACATTTAGGCTTGCAGTTCTTAAGCAAATAGTATCAAGATTTTCGTGAAATGGTATTATGACAATTTTCGCCTACACCTACACTGATCCCCTTCTAGAAACTGCTCCCTCCTCAGAGATTTGGTTACCGGAGGTGGATCGGGTTTATCAAGATTTGGGGAAGCGATCGCAATTAAAGCAATTATTCGACGACTGTAAAACAGAAGCTGTTGAAAGTCTCTTCATCCGTCGTTTGGAAGAATTGGGAGATACTGTCGGGGAAGTTAGCGATCGCCTTGCGGAATTAGAAGCGATGGGCGTCACCATTATTGCTGTTGAACAAGCTTATAACTCTTCACTTGAAAATGCTTGCCCCCGTGCCGAATTGCTCAAATTGCTACACGAAATCCAGACTCAGCAACGCAGTCGCCGCATCCGCCAAGGGCATGCTCGCAATCGCCTCGATGCTTCTCCCCCTCCTGGTAAAGCACCCTACGGCTACCGTCGGGGGAAAGGAAAATATACTGTGGATCGCAGTACTTCCCCAGTCGTTAAAGATTTTTTTGATCACTTCCTACTTTATGGTTCCTTGCGTTCGGCTGTTCGTTACCTAGCAAAAAAATATAGCAAAAAAATTTCTGTCACCACAGGACGACGTTGGCTAACCAATCCAGTGTATCGTGGTGATACAGCTTATCAAAATAGTGACATTATCTCGAATACCCATGTTGCCATAATTTCTCGAGATGTCGCTGCCCAAGTTGATAGATTGTTACGTCGGAATAGGCGTTTAGCGTCTCGCTCTGCATCTGCACCACGTTCTCTGGCTGGGTTAGTTGTTTGCCATCAGTGTCAGTCACACATGACAATAAGCCGTGTCACCATTCGCAACCAAAAAAAAGAATATCTTTATTTGCGTCCGATTAGCTGCACCAATTCCCCCAAATGTCGTGCCTTACCTTACCAACAGGTATTGACACAAACAATCAATGCTGTTTGCCGCGACTTACCCTTAGCGGTAGAAAAAATGAACTCTCCACAATTGGATGCACTCAAGAATAATTTTAGTGAAGCGATCGCTACTCAGCAACATATACTCGATAGCCTACCTGCTTTAATAGAAACAGGTATTTTAGATGTAGAAACAGCAAAGTTAAGAGCGTACAAACTCAACATAGAAATATCCGCACTCCAGCAGAATTTAGCAACTCTTCCACCTGTAAATTTGCGTTCTGTTGCTTTAGCCGTTTCTCTTCCGCAATTTTGGTTAGATTTATCCGAATCAGAACGACGCTTTTACTTCCGTGAATTCATTCGGCAAATTGAGATTATTCGTCAAAAGCAAGAGTGGGAATTAGACATTAATTTTATTTTTTAGAGTTGGCTACCGCCCAGAGAATCTGGGAAAAAATGTCACAACGTCTCAAGCGACTTGAAAAGGTGATGAAAAATTGGTATAAACTACAGAGAGATTTGTCTAATCATGTAATCTGTAATTTTATGATAGAACATCTAAAACAAAATCCTTACATTTAGATTTGAATCCTCCCTTCAGTCCTAGTCAATCTAAAAATTTGCTGATTTATTGGGGAATCATTGGGTGCATTTGGGAATACTAAATGCGAAAGGTTTAAACATTCAGTAGTTATGGATAGGACTCTAGTCAGTATTCCCGGATATCAAGTTAGTCAAGAGATATACAATAGTTCTAAAACTCTAGTTTATCGCGGGTATCGAGAAACTGACCAAAAACCTGTGATCCTCAAGTTGCTGAAGAATCCTTATCCTAGTTTCAGTCAGCTGGTGGAGTTTCGGAATCAGTATACCATCGCCAAAAATCTCAATTCACCCCTCATTATCCAAACATATAGCTTAGAACCTTACAAAAATGGGTATGTGATGGTGATGGAAGACTTTGGGGGAATTCCTCTGAGTCAGTGGAAGGAGAGAGGAGGAACTGTAGCAACCCTGATTGAATTTTGTCAAATAGCGATCGCTCTGTGCAATACCTTAGATCTTCTTTACCGCTATCGCATTATTCACAAAGATATTAAACCTGCCAATATTTTAATTCATCCAGAAACAAAACAGATCAAATTAATTGACTTTAGTATTGCATCTCTACTCCCACGGGAAACTCAAACAATCATCAATCCTAATGTGCTAGAAGGCACATTATGCTATTTGTCTCCAGAACAAACCGGACGGATGAATCGCGGGATTGATTACCGTACCGATTTTTATGCGCTCGGTGTAACTTTTTATGAGTTACTAACAGGGGAATTACCGTTTCAATCAAAAGAACCGATGGAATTGATACATTCTCATATTGCAAAGCTTCCACCTTTGGTACATGAGATTAATCCTCAAATTCCACCTATATTTTCGCTCATTGTCAGTACTCTGATGGCGAAAAACGCTGAAGATCGCTATCAGAGTGCATTAGGGCTGAAATATGATTTAGAAAATTGCTTGGAGCAACTGAAGAGAACGGGTAAAATTACAGACTTTCAAATTGCACAACGAGACGTATGCGATCGCTTTATTATCCCCGATCAACTCTATGGACGAGAAAAAGAAGTAGAAACACTCTTTACAGCATTCGAGCGCGTCAGTGCAGGTTCTACAGAAATGATGCTAATTGCAGGTTTTTCGGGAATTGGTAAAACGGCGATCGTCAACGAAGTCCACAAGCCCATTGTCCAACAGCGCGGCTATTTCATCAAAGGGAAATTTGACCAATTTAATCGCAATATTCCCCTTTCTGCCTTTGTTTCAGCCTTACAAGACTTGATGAGTCAATTGTTGAGTGAAAGCGATCGCTTTCTTGAGCAGTGGAAAACTAAAATTCTTTCAGCTTTGGGGGAGAATGGACAGGTCATTATCGAAGTTATTCCCGATCTCGAACAGATTATTGGTTCACAACCTCCCATACCCGAATTATCTGGTAATGCAGCCCAAAATCGCTTCAATTTCCTCTTCCAAAAGTTCATTGCCACCTTCAGTACCCTTGAACACCCCCTCGTCATATTTTTAGATGATGTGCATTGGGCAGATTCTGCTTCTTTAAAGCTGATACAACTATTAATCAGCAAAACTGCTCCGGGGTATCTATTACTAATAGGAGCCTATCGAGATCATGAAGTTTTTCCGTCTTCACCTTTAATACTAACTTTAAATGAGATTGAAAAAACTGGGGTCACTCTTAACACCATAACTTTAGCCCCACTTCATCAATCCAACATCAACCAACTGATAGCTGATACCCTCAGTTGTTCTCCGGATTTGGCTTTAGCTTTAACTAAATTAGTTTACCAGAAAACTCAGGGGAATCCATTTTTTAATAATCAATTCCTCAAGGCGCTACATGAAGAGGGACTGATTATCTTTAATCTCGAGGTGGGGCATTGGGAATGTGATATTGCTCAAGTCAACGCTTTAGCTTTGACGGATGATGTAGTCGAGTTTATGGCAATTCAGTTACAGAAATTGCCTCCAGCAACCCAAGATATTGTGAAGTTAGCTGCTTGCATGGGCAACTCCTTTGACTTGGGGACTTTGGCTATTGTCAATCAAAAATCTCAAGTCGAAACGGGAAATGACTTGTGGCAAGCTTTGCAAGCAGGTTTAATTTTACCTCAAAATGAGATTTATAAGTTTTTTCAAACCTGCGAGAATGACGCGAACATGAACCTAGAAAACAATTCTAGTTTTCAAGTTCCTACTTATATATTTTTACATGATCGCGTGCAGCAAGCGGCATATTCAATGATTCCAGATGAGCAGAAACAGTCTACTCACTTGAAAATTGGACGACTTCTGCTGAGTCATACTCGAGAAAGAGGATGGGAAGAAAACATTTTTGAAATTGTTAATCACTTCAACATTGGACGAAGCCTAATTATCCTACCATTGGATCGAGAGCAACTGGTTAAGTTCAACTTAACTGCGGCTCGCAAAGCAAAAGCTGCAACGGCTTATGGAGCAGCGGTACAGTATTTGGAAATCGGAATTGAGCTATTGCCCGAAGATTGCTGGCACTCTGAACATGATCTGACTCGGATTTTGTTTGAAGAAGCAGCAGAAGCAGCTTATTTGAGTACGAATTACCCTCGGATGGAGCAATTGGTATCTATAATTCTGCAACATAATAATAGCTTATTAGACAATATCCGAGTCTACGAAATTAAGATGTTGGGTGCCAAAGCTCAAAGTCAATTACAGGAAGTTATCCAGATTGGTTTACACGTACTACAGCTATTGGGGGTGGAGTTTCCACCGCAAACTCCTGCGGATATTGAACAAGGATTACAGCAAACTCAGATGGCTATGCAAAAACATTCCATTTCCAATTTGTTGGACTTAAAGGTGATAACCGATCCGATAAAACTAGCAGTAATGCGGATTTTAGCTCAAATGGTTTCACCTGCCTATCAAGCTGCTCCTTTGCTGATGCCATTGCTAATCTTTAAGCAAATCAGTTTGTGCCTTTTACATGGAAATTGTGCAACTTCCACAATTTCCTACTCAGATTATGGACTTTTGCTTTGCGCAAGCGGCGATATAGATACCGGATATCAGTTTGGACAACTGGCATTGAATATCCTCGAACGTTTCCAAGCTGATACATTGAAATCTCGGCTCTATCTTGTTGTTTATACCTTTCTGAGTCACTGGAAAAAACCTCTCAGAAACTTATTACCTCGGTTTTTAGAAGGATATCAAGTCGGCTTAGAAATCGGGGATATAGAAAGTAGCGCGTTTAACCTACAAATATACTGCTGTTATGCCTATTTTGCGGGTACTGAACTAAATACTCTATCAGACGAGATGGAAAACTATTGGCAGGCAATTGATCAGCTCAAACAGGAACCAACTCTACATTTTCATGAAATTTACCAACAAACCGTTTTAAACTTGTTAGGACGTTCTCAAGATCCGTGTCAGTTGGTGGGAGATGTGTATGATGAAACACAGTTACTTCCCTTTCACTTACAGACAAGCAATCATAATGCTCTTTTTTATCTGTACTATAACAAAACTGTTCTCTGCTATTTGTTAGAACAATACCAGCAAGCAGCAGATTATGCTGATTTAGCTAATTCCTATAAGGATAGCGTGAAAGCTACGTTTGCGCGAACTTTATTCCACTTTTATAGTTCTCTGGTGTATCTGGCTTTATGTAAATCGGCGACTGAAACACAACAATCTCAGTATTTGGAAAAAGTCATCGCCAACCAAGAAAAGTTCAAAAAATGGTCAAATCATGCTCCAGCGAATCACTTACACAAATTTTATTTGGTGGAAGCTGAACAACGTCGGGTTTTAGGTAACAAAGCAGAAGCAATTGAATATTATGATCGCGCCATTTGCGGAGCAAAAGAAAACAGTTTCATTCATGAAGAAGCTCTTGCCAATGAACTCGCGGCTAAATTTTATCTAGAATGGGGCAAAGAACAAATTGCTCAATCATACATGACGGAAGCTTACTACGCCTATAGCCGTTGGGGTACCAAAGCCAAAGTAGACGATTTAGAGCAGCGTTATCCTCAACTGCTTGCATCTATTTTGCAACAGCGACAACAGTCTTTCAATTTAACTGAAACAATATTTGCCGCTTCTCACATGAACCAAGCCTCGATATTGGGTAATAATGATATATCAAATACACTAGACTTAGCAAGCATCTTCAAAGCTTCTCAAACCCTAACCAGCGAAATTGAGCTAGAAAAGTTGCTTTCTACCTTGCTCCAGGTTGTGCTGGAAAATGCCGGAGCTGACAAGTGCATTTTTTTGCTGCCCAAAGATGAACATTTGGTAATTAAGGCAATTGCTCAACTCGGGCAACCTCCAACTGTTCTGTCATCGATTAATACACAACTGAGTCAATATGTTCCAACGTCTCTAATTAATTTTGTTAAACGTACCCTGAAACCCTCTGTAATATTCAATGCGGTAGATCACGATTTCGTTGCCCTAGATCCCTACATTCAGCGGCAACGCCCCAAGAGTGTTCTTTGTACCCCAATTTTGAACCAAGGCAAGTTAATTGGGATTTTATACTTGGAAAATAACCTGATGAGTGGAGTATTTACAAGCGATCGCCTGGAAGTTCTGAATTTTCTGTGCGCTCAAGCCGCGATCTCGCTGGAAAATGCTCGGATGTATCAGCAAGCACAGAACTACGCAAAACAGTTGGAACTGTCCCTAGAAGCGTTGAGTGCCAGTGAAACCCGCTTCCAATTGCTTGCGGATAATATTCCTGGGGTGATTTTTCAATTACGCTCCACAGAGGAAGCTTTCGTCTGTATGTATATCAGTTCAGGTTGCTACGATCTATACGAGGTAACCGCTCTTGAGCTCATGTCTGGAGCGAAAAGTATACGTTCTTTTGAACATCCTGACGATACCCCAGAGATAAATCGAGCTCAGCTCTACTCAGCCCAAAATCTCACCTCATTTCGCCAGGAATGGCGCATTATCACGCCCAGTGGTAAAGTGAAATGGATTCAGGTGGCAGCGCTGCCAGAACAACAAGATGATGGTGCGGTTGTTTGGAATGGTGTTATTCTCGATATTAGCGATCGCAAATATGCCGAAGCTGAGCGACGAAAAAAGGCAGAGGAACTCGAAAGAGCTTCAAAAGAACTGCAACAAGCTCAAATTCAGCTGATTCAAAATGAGAAGATGTCTGCGTTAGGTAACCTTGTTGCAGGTGTGGCACACGAAATTAGTAATCCTGTCAGCTTTCTCAGTGGCAATATCCAACCAGCTTTAGACTATATTGAAGATCTCTTTGGGTTAATTGATTTGTATCAACAAAAGTATCTTAATCCGGAAGCAGAAATTCAAAAGAAAATCCATACTATTGGGTTGGACTATATCCGTGAAGACTTACCCAAATTAGTTGATTCAATGCTTGAAGGTATCAATCGCATTTATGATATTAGTAGTACCTTAAGAACCTTCTCTCGGAAAGATAGCGATCGCCCAGTCGCCACCAACATTCACGATGGCATAGACAGCACTATTCTCATCCTCAGACATCGCCTCAAAGCTTCGGGAGATCATCCGGAAATTCAAGTTATCAAAGAGTATGCTCTGCTTCCACCCGTAGAATGTTTTGCCGGACAACTAAATCAGGTATTTATGAACTTGCTAGCAAATGCTATTGATGCACTCGAAGAGTCAAATACCGGACGCAGTTTTGCAGATATTAAAGCTGCTCCCAATTACATTACAATTACTACCAAAATTAGTGACGACCAACAACAGGTGTATATTCTTATTAAAGATAATGGTCCTGGAATGACAGAAGAAGTCCAACAAAAGATTTTTGATGACTTGTTTACTACTAAAACTGTTCATAAAGGAACAGGATTAGGTTTGGCAATCGCTCAGAAAATTATTGTCGAAAAACATAAGGGAAATATTGAGTTCAATTCAAAAATAGGACAAGGAACGCAGTTTACGATTACGATTCCTATTTTACATTCAAGTTCGTAACTCAATTATTTATGACTTATCTGCTTATTTTTTCTACTTGACAGGGAAACTTATTTATAATTCACCTTTTTGCTTGGCAGTATTGATCATTACCAAAATTGATGTCGCTACTGTAGCTTACGTATCTAAACCAAATTTCGCTGTAAAAATATATATTTCTTAATATTGATATAGTTATAAACATCAATCATTAGAGAGAGGAAAAAGAGTATCTATCTTGTTATTTTTATGAAAAGATTAGTCTTAAGGAAACATTATCATGCCGCCTCACTAGCTTAAAGACTTTGAGAATTTTTTAAGCAATGCATTTAGGAAAAAGATATCAGTTACCTGCTCAGTAGACATATATTGGTTGGGTTTGGTAATGAGATTTTAATGAGCGATTGTCACAACGATGTTTAAATCTGAATATCGTTGGCAAAATAACACCGAAAAAACCCGAAAGTAGCAAATCGAGGAGTAAGTGAATTATGGCATACGTAGATAGACCAGCAGATAATATCGTTACTGAGCCTGTTGTTAATCAAGTCGTTGATTATCATGACCGTGTTCGCTGGGGTCCGATTATTTCTGGATTGTTAATTGCACTTGCAACTCAATTAATTCTGAGTGCCTTATTTGGTGCAATTGGAGCAGGCAGTATTGAAGACTCAGGCAGGCCAAGAACAATAGCATCTAACGTTGCTAGTAACGTAGGAATATGGTCAACAATTGGTCTATTGATTTCTCTGTTTACTGGTGGCTGGGTGACAGCCCGTGCTTGTGGCCCAATGAACCGTAATACAGCTCTTCTTAATGGTGCGATTCTTTGGGCAACAACTCTGGCGTTAAGCTCTTGGCTATTAGCAAATGGTGTATCAGGTGCTTTTGGTGTTGCCGCTTCCAATGCCGGAGCCGTTTTAAACCAGGCACAACAGCAAGGTGCTACACTTCCACAGAATGCACCTAACGTAACGGCTCAACAAGCTCGTGAAATTGCTGCTAATCTACGTCAAGGATTATGGTGGTTTGTCATAGGTTCCTTATTGGGTTTACTCGCCTCAATGATTGGAGCCGTTACTGGCGTTCGCAATCCCCGAGTCAATAGAACTGAAGCATACAGGGTTCAAAGATAATTCCTCCTCTAGTAATTATACGCCCTATAACAAAGACCCCCGACTTCGTAAAAGTTGTCGGGGGTCTGAGTTTTTGTCTTCTCATCTTATGTTCGGAAAATGAGTTATTAATAGACATGGAGTGAAAATTAATTATGCGTTCGTTGAAACCCTTGGTAGGGGCGAACGGTGAGACAGAGAAAGCAGGAGGGTTTCCCTCCGTAGGGGACTGCGAACCCGAAGGGCCGTGACGCTCGTTCGCATGATTGCGTCTCCCCTTGGGAGAAGACTCGCTAACGCTACGCTAACGCCCCTACATCATTTCTGGAGATGTCTAATAAAAAATAGGTTCGTAGTTGCGCTTTAGCGCTCTTATCATTTTGAGAGCGCTAAAGCGCAACTATAAACATTATTACAAGTGTTCATACGAACACAATATCACACACAAATAATGATATGAGCATTACTCCCTTCCCGGTGTAAGATTACCTATATCTCTGATCTTCAAACTTGGCTTCCTTGGCGTCTTGGCGGTTTATTTTTTCGGTATTCTTCTAGCGGGAAGGGAGTAATACTTATTCCTATCTGAACCGTGTTTGTTATAAAGTTAAACAAAAAAGCCTCTCACATGAGAGGCTAAACTATGAATTTGTAAAACTGTTAACCAAAGAAATTAAGACCAGAGACAGCTAAAGCACCGGCTAATGCAGAAGCCGCTAAAGAGAGAAAAGCCGTGTTAAATAACCACCAAGCAGCACCCTTAACAGCTTTCTTAGTTTCCACTGCTTGAAGATTGGCTTGCTCTTTAATGGCAGACAAGCGTTTTTGTGTTTCTTTCTGAATCAGTTCGCCTCTTTGCAGTACACTATCTCGTGCCCCTTCAATTTTATCGAGAATCTGATTTGCTTGTTTCTCGGAAACATCTTCACGAGAACTCATAATAGCAACCAGACTATCACGGTCGAATTTACCCAAGCGATCGCGTAAAGCGTCAAATCCACTTTGTGGATCGTCAAACAATTTGGCGAAGTCTTGCTGGATGCCTTCATAATTGAGTTCGGGACGATCTAAAGAGTTAAGATAGTTACGAACTTTTTCAAAAGCCCCATCAAGTACTGATTGCAATTTTTGTTGAATCTGCTGGTATTGTTCGACAACCGAGTTGCGAGCAGATTCTATTTGATCCACAATGCGGTTGGCTTCTTCTTCTGAGATATCCTCACGTCCAGACAACAAAGATACAATTGTCGAACGATCAAATTGGGAGAGACGATCTGTCAGTGAAGAGACTCCAGCACGCGGAGAATTCAGCAACAATTGCAGATCGCGCTTGATACTATCTGGGTTCAGTTCTTCTTTATTCGTATTGCGCAGATAGCTTTCTAAACTATCTTTAAAGTCAGTAACTTTTTCAGTCGTACGCTTTGCTAAGCTTTGCGGCGCTTTCACAATGTTATTAATGCCTTGTTGCACCGAGTCAATCGCATTGTTAACTTGCTCTTCGCTCACACCTTCGCGCCCAGAAAGCAGTTTGACCAAAGTTTCGCGATCCACTTGAGAGAGGCGATCGCGCAATGCACTAGCACCCTCACTGGGATCTGCCAGTAACTTTTGTAAATCTTGCCCAATACCTTCGGGATTGAGCTCCTCTAAGTTAGTGTTGCGGAGATACTCTGCAATAGTGCTAGTTGTTTTCTCGTATTGTTCTTTCGCCTTGGAAGCGGCTTTTCGTGGAGCTTGCAAAACATTATCTCTTACTGATAGCAGTTGGTCAATAGTTTGGTTGACTTGCTCCTCACTCAAGTCTTCCCGCTGACCCAGTAATTTTACTAATGTGTCCCTATCAAATTGTGACATTCTTTGACGCAAGACAGACAATCCTGCTTGCGGATCATCTAGCAGTGTTTTGAAATCACGCTTGATCCCGTCAGGATTGAGTTCTTCTTTATTGGTATTGCGCAAGTAGTCTTCAACCTTTTGCCGCACTTCATCTGTTTTGGCTTTTGCTTGTTCTTGCAGTTCCTTGGCCTTATTCAAGAAATTATCGCGGGTTTGTTCGAGTTGACCAACAATATTATTAGCTTCCTCTTCGCTAATGTCTTCACGTCCAGCAAGAAGCTTAACCAAAGTATCGCGATCTATATCTGAAAAACGTTGGCTTAAATCTTCAAAACCAGCTTCTGGATCATCCACTAGCTTTGCAAAGTCCTGTTCAATCCCTTCTGGATTCAGTTCTTCTTTACCAGTGGAACGCAGATAATCTTCAATTCTAGTGCGAAAACCCTGCGTCTTTTCCTGTCCTTCAGCCTGCTGCACAGTCTCTAACACTTCTGTGCGAATACTTTCCAACTGTTCAGCAAACTCCTTGATTTTCTCGTCGCTGACGTCTTCTCGCTGCTTGAGCAAGTTGGTAAAATACTCAGAGTCGATTTCCTCTAACTGTCGTCGGACATCTCCTGGATTTGCCTTTGCATCATAGATGACGTCTTTGAATTCATCTTTAACTGTCAGGCTATTGAAATGCCAAGGAAAAGAATTCTGTATGTATTCTTCTACATCTGCCTTGATGGTGTTGGATTGACTCGGCGATTTCTCAGTTTCAGAACTGTCTACAGATTTTACTTGTTGTGAAGCTTGCTCTTTAAGCTTCTGCAACTGCTCTGTAATTTGATCGACATCGACTTCCTGAACTTTGTCTCTCAGCTTTTGTAGCTGGGGTTTAATTTTATCAATGTCTAACTCAGAGAAGTTCACTCTCTTCAAAACTGCTGGCAACGCAGCACTTAAACCAAGTTCTAAAGCCTGCTTCCCGATTCCACCACCGGGCTTGAGAATCCCTCCTCCAACTGCAGCGAGTTGAGAAATGCGATCGCCAAATTGTCCTGACTTTAGTTCTTCTGGAGTGGCAGAGTTGATTAAACTCATGACTTGATCTGTGGGATTTTCCCCATCGACAACTTGCTTCCAAGCTCCTTCTAACTGATCAGCAACGCTATTGATATCTTCAGTCGAGAAGTCTGTCCGGCTACCGATTAGATCGACAAAAGTCTGGCGATTAATGTTTTTCAGTAAGTCGCTATCACCGAGAGATTGCAAATCTGCATCTTTCAAAAGCCGATCAAATTGAGAGCGCATTTCTTTTGAGTCTAGCTTTGGTAATTGTAAAGAAGCCAAAGAACTAGAGAGCGTATTTTTGATTTTATCTGGATCTATACCTTCGGTTAGTTCACGGCGAACAGCTGCTGTAATTTCTTCAGCAGTAGAAACCATTTGTTGTTTGGCAGCATTTGCTCCGATTGCCGCAGTTGCCGTACCCATCACAGTTTGCAAACCAGAAGTCGCCGTGCTGACTAGCGATCCCAGCAAAGAACCGACTGCTCTTGAACCAAGCCACACCACCAGCGAGAAGTACGTAGACCAAATGACGACACCAATGATTGCTCCTAAAAGTGTACTCTCAATCAAGCTTAGTTTTACTGCTAGAAAACAAGCACCAAATAAAGCAATCGTAGAAGTCATGAGTGCCCAAACCCCAACAGCACCCTCAACTTTACCAATCGTTTCTCCTAAACCTCCAGATGATTCATTATTATTTGAGCCTGTTCCTAATGCTGAAACTCCGAAAGCTATAAAGAGGTTTGTTAGCAGTAATTGGAAGGCAAGTGCCATGACGACACCTGCAAGCAATGCCACAAAAAATTTAGGGCCTGAAAAAACAAGTGATGCTTCTTCTGGAGTCAAAAGTTCGCCTCCTAGCGGAATTTGTGCTAATGCCAGTCCAGTAAATTCCCAAGTCATAAATCTTATCCTCCAACTAAGTAATTTGACGTAAAACACTGTTAAAGGTTCGTAGAGCTACAAAAACAGCCCAATTACGAACCTTTAAAGTTAATTAATGCTGATGTTCCAATATAACGTTCTTAGCACAGCAGGGCTTAATTAACCACACATAGAAAACACAGTCTATGTAAGTATTCTCCTCTCTAGTCTCTTGACTCCCCTTACTGTCCAACTCTCTTCAATCAGGGATAAGGCTTACTTATGCCCACCAAACCACTTAGATGCGACCGCTCCCAAAGCTGCGCCGACAAGCGGATTACTGAGGAACTTCATTATTCCTGGCTGTTCTGCCAACACTTCATGGAAGATATCGGGATGGTTGTGATAGGTGAAAGACGCCAGTTTGCTGACATCATCAGCATTCATATGATTGGGGTTGTGGCCCTGAAGACCTAACTGTTGTTCTAGATGACGTTCGTCCAAACCTCTTTGCTTTAAGTGCTTGAAGAAGGAACGTGCGACATTACCCCGTTCCTCAGGCTTAATTTGGGCGATCGCCTTTTGAAGTTCTGGCTCCAATTGACTTGGAGGTACACTATCGTGATTTAAAGACTTACCAAACAAATGACGGCGTTCCTCATGCGTTGAGCGCTGGGCAAAATCATCAAAGTTTTGATAATCTTTTTCGGGATTGGCTGGGGCTTCATCAAGAGATTCCGTATTACCCTGAGCCAAATCGTTCATGATTTGACGTTTATATTGGTCGCTACTAGACATTTTCCAAGATCCTCAAACTATTCAAAAAGGTTTTATCATCAAACCAAGCAATTATTTATACTCAACTTGATTTGATTGCGTGTCATATTGAGCCGTTAAAATCAATTTTTTATCTGGTGCATACATCAAGACTGATAAGTCTTGATTAGGGAAATTCTTATGAAAACCTTGAACTAACGATTTTGCTAATTGCTTAACTTCCGTTGGACGAACTTGAGGCGAAATTACCACACCCAACTTATTATTGTCACGCACATACGCATCCTGAACCATGCCGCTTGCTGCTCTTACAGCCCAGTTGGCAAAATCTTCGCCGACTTTACTATTCCCGCGTTCTAACTGAGCATACTCCCCACTACGACTAATTCCTGGGGGTAAAGAAGCTGGTGGTGTCGCTTGAACCGTTCCACTACAAGCAACAGTCGTTGCCAAAACTAAGACTAAGACAAGACTTGTCAAAATTTGCCGAAAATATCTAAATATCTTCAATTGTCCCTCCTTACTTTCTTACTACAAATGACTTTAACTAATTGGAAAAACATTTGAGCATGAATTACGAATTAAGAATTCTGCTCAATAGCTTAAACTAAATGCTGTTAGGTTTATCTATAACAGGACGACCATCAGTATTAACATCTAATTCTTCACGGCGAATAGTCTCTTGAGCTTCAACAGTCTCATGATCTACAACTTTTGTAACTCTGATTTCTTCGCGCACAAAAGCTTCTTTTCTAATATCTGGAACTTCTTCGTGAATTTCCATGCGTGCTACTTCGCCCTCACGGAAATTAGCAACACCAGGAGCAACAGCTTGCCCTGCGTCTGTTGGAGTGACTCGCTCAATAATAACTCGTTCTTTTTCTAATGGAACAGCAACTCTTGCTGTATCAGTTTCAACATGCTTGCCGATCGTGACTTCTCCAGTTTTCTGACGCTGCTTGTTAGCAACCAACCGTTCCTCATAAAGTTTGAAGGTTTGATCATCGTGATCGCTGACATCGTATAAATCTCGGTCTTGTTCGTAGTTATAGGTATCGCGATTATAAGTTGGTGATGTGACATTCCCTACAGCCGTAGATGCTGCATCAAGAGGTCTTGTACGATGTACCCCACGCACTTGCTCTTCATAGTCGTAATCAAGTGGCATACCCTCTTTATATTCAGGTAAATTTTCCGCTTGCTCTTTTGTCATACTAACGAGAATTTGCTTAGCGCTAGAGTCAGTACGTGTACGACCAATAGGTAACAGTACTTTTTTTCCAAAAATCCACAAGCCTAAGTCAACGATTAAATAGCGAAACTTCCCTTGATCATCTACCAAAATATCACTAACGCTACCAATCTTTTCGCCATTTCCTTGGGAATGGACACTCATTCCTTTAATATCTTCACCTTGAGCAGTAGTATGGTATTCAGTATCGAAATCACTTATTTTGTGTAAAGGCATGGCTCTATTCCTTTTACTTCTTATCTTCATTTTCGATGATATGAAGTTATTATTTATAAGTCCTCTTTCTCTAGAAGTATTTCAAAAAATATGATGTCTCTCCCCAAAGATGATAGAGATTTTCTTCACAAAAATAAATAAAAATGCCTACAAATTAATGAGAAATCTGATGAAGTCTTATTTTCCTATATTTTATGAGAGCGAATAGTGATTTTGTGAGGTGGTTCTAGCAATAAATGTAAAGCTTTCAAAGCAATTTATTCAAGTAATCGTTTAGCTTAACACAACATTTAATTTGATAGCTATATAGTTAGATCTGGTAATGGGTAATAGGAAGTGAAGAACAGTTACTAATACCCTTTTTCCCAATTACTCATGATTAATGGGACTGCGAATGATTTAAGATTGCTACATCCACATAAGCAAACACTCAGAACTCAGCCAGTCGTCTCCCTGACGCACGCGACTGATAAGAGTAAAGTTTACAAGAAGACCACCGATTGTAACCCATTTCTTCTTTTGAAAGTGACAGGCAGTTACTACAACGGGACGCTCCTCGCCTCAACCGTCTCTCACAGCGTAGGCTCCCAAACCCCAACACTCTCGTCTGTACTGGCGTTGGTGAACTCTCAAGACCGTAGTGGCTCCAATTGGCGCGAAATCCTACTTCTTTTAACGGTAGGATGAGATTCATGTTATGACAATTGATATAAGGAAAAATATTTAAAGTAAAATACAATTAAGTATTCGAGGAAATACACCAGAGACTTATCAGAAAAGTTGGAGGTAAATTAAGAATTATGGACGCTCAAGGGCAAAAGCAAGAAGACACTACTAGCAATTTTCCTTTATCACCAGAAGCATTAGAAAATTTAGAAGCACCGATCCAGCCACTGCTACCACCTGCTCCTGAAACTGGTAACGTGGAACGAATAAGCAGACAAGTTTCTGAATTTTTGGCACAACTGCCGAATTACATCGCTAGGTTCGTTAACGAATACAAGCTGCCAGTAGTAAGCTTTGTCTTATTATTGGCAACAATTATTACACTCCGCGTCGTGCTGGCAGTTCTGCAAGCCTTCAGTGATATTCCCCTAATTAGACCAACTTTCGAGTTGATAGGATTCGGTTACGTAACCTGGTTTACTTTCCGCTATCTTCTTAAATCCTCAACTCGTCAAGAATTAGCTACAGAAATTAACTCTCTGAAAAAACAAATCTTGAAAGGAGATATTTCATAATACTTTAAGAATTGTTCCTGTTCTTACCTTGGTTTCGCATAAAGAAAACTAGTTAACGCTCCACACTGAGAAGATCGGTACGTGTGGGTTGAGCGAAACCCTTGCCTCCTAACCGTTCAACCTTTTTTAGGAGGTTTCCCCGCGTTACGTACATTCATAATTTTTCCGAGTACGTCAAACCAAAAGGGCGCACCCATTGCGATCGCAAAACCACTAACAATCCAACCGGGGATCGCTCGTACAAGTTTAGTCTGCGGGAAAACCCGGTGTTGAAGAGTTGTCCAACCAATTTGCTGTTCTAAATTATCATTAGTCCAACCGATAGGAAGAGAAGTATCCTTTAAAACCTCGTTAGCTTGATTTCTCAACTTATCTAAATCTGTATCTGATTTTTGACTATTTTGTATCAGGAATTGCTCTACATTAGAAATTATTGTGTCTCGCAGTTGTGAGTCTTTAGATAATCTATTGACTATATGAAAAGTATCTACGTTAGCAGTAACAGCAATAGCGAAACCAATTAAAATAGTGACTCCCTTAGCATTGCGTTTATAGACACCAGAAGCGCGTTCCATAGAGTTGTTAAATACACTTTCAATTTCTTGCCTTAAGATGTTTATCCCTTCTTCTGAAGTTTTAGTTTTTGCTTGAGCACGCTTTGCCCAAACATTAAGGTTTTTTGTAACAGACGATGGTAAAATATTAATTAACTCTTGAAATTTCTGATAAGTTGCGCTATCTTTATCTTTGATAGCAGATTCAATTTCTCTATAAACAGCACTACTTGTATTAATTGATTGGACAACTTCCTGGAGATTTGGACGTAGACCTCCAAGTAATATTGCTCGATCAGCATCATCAAAAATATCTTTCCTGATAAATTTTAGCTGTCGCAAGGATTTAGCAAAGAATTCATCTTTAGGAAGATTACTCTCAAAGCTCTCTATATACTTGTCTAGACTTTTTGCCATGGAATTAATAGTTATCGGCAAAGTAGCTTTATTTTCTTGAAAGTCCCAAATAATTCTTTCAAACTCTTTATGCATTTCTGTAAAATCTTGATACATAGCATTAAAG
>JAQYWO010000180.1 GCA_029379215.1 Rhizonema sp. PD37 | reverse complement strand
TCATAATAGGTTAATAATGATTGCCGCTTTTACTATGTCTAACGTAAAGTTTTGCGATCTCCGGAACAAGCGGACACAAAGAAGCAGATATTTTTAAGCATCAAGCCTACACTCCTATATTTTTTGTCTTGATTCTAGATTTTTGGAGAATTTATGTCTAATAGTTTTCAATCTTGGAATGAGTTACTTGTTCATTTAGAGACGAAGAAATATAAAATTTCCGAAGCCTTGAAAAGCTCCATTACTAAGCTAAAAAATGATGCAATGCCAATCACACTGCAAAATGTATCAGAAAATAGCATTAGTCTAGTTTATTCAGGAAGTATAAATGCTTATCTGTTCCGGCAAACTCTTCCAGAGATCGGAAATTTTACTCAAAGTTTAAATATTTTAACATATTTGTCTGTTATTAATAATCCAGTTATTACTATTAAAGATTTTCAAACTACTAAGCCCAGTTTTCATATCAAAATCTCACATGTACTCCAAGAAGAAATCAGGAATCTATTAAATAGTACCGAAGAATTGTCTAATCTTAGTAGTAAGTTATTAATATCTCCGGCTAATATTGAATTGCACATCTCACAAAATGAAATAGAATTTATCCACTTGGGTGAAATAAATATTAGTTCAATTATTAACCAATTGGTAACAAAACAAGGTATTGTAAATAACAAGCAGATACTTCAGATTCCTAATTCTAGCTTATTAATTCGAGATGATATAAGTTTAGTCTTATCAAATTTAGGAGTTTCTTTAAAGTTTGCCAAAAATTGTCAGTTAAACTTAGATGATTTTTTTAGCTTTGATAGTCCTGTCTCATACATGAATACGGCATTTAATAGCATTACTTACGAAATTTTTGGCAATGAAGTTACATTATCTACACCGGAGTTGAGTCTTTTTAACAATCTTCACGAACCAGAACTGATTTTCAAAGGATTAGTGAATTCCCAGAGTTTTATACTTAAATTTAGTGAGATAACTACATTAAACTATCAATTACATAGCGAACTTGATTTTGGTCGATTAAAAAGTATAGTTCCTGTCATTGAAGACTTGAAGTTAATCGACCCGGAACTGATTATAACTAACCTTGGATCTTCTTTCATCCATCCAAAATTAGGTCGAATTAATTTAAGTAAAGGGTTGAACTTGATTGGAGATATTAATTTTGCCAATCTTGACACAAATTTTGGTAATTTCATTCACAGTAAATTAGGAATTGGTCTTTTAAAGGTTTATATTAGCTTTAATCCTGCGGGATTAATAAGTTTAAAGGGTAATATTCATCGCAATATTCTGCTATTTTCTATTGAAAAGTTTAATGCCACTTTTAGTAATATGCTCATCGGGTTAGATCTTGGATCTGATTTAAAGCCGAGCTTTGGATTAACTGGAAATCTAAACCTCCAAGGCTACGATCCCACCCAAAACCAAGAACCTACCTTATTTCTCGCTGGCGAACTTTCCCTCGAACCAACAACTTTAACCGCATTCTTCTCTCAACAAGGTGAAAACTCCTGGTTGAATCCCTATGGATTGGTAGGAACTGAACTTCGCAATATCGCTTTTCAGGGAGGCGGGACTTATTTACCTCCCTACTTCGACAACTTTGGTTTCATCGGAGATTTGAAATGGGGAGAAATTGACCTTAACGTAGCATTCCTCATTGATACTAACGATCCTGAGAAATTAGCCTTAGTTTTAACTACTAATCAAGCCGTTAGCTTAGTAGATTTGTGGAAGGGACCAGTTGCGGGTTTCATTTTTCAACAAGCTAATTCACAAACTGATTTAGTTAGTAAAGCATTAAGTTTTTTAAACACTTTTCTTGATTTAAACATCGAATCTTTACGAGATGAAAATGGAAAACTCAATCATTTAATAAAGTTTGTTCCTTTCCCGACGACAATTGCGGGTCAACCGATATCAGAAGGGTTGGAAATTAATGGCAAGATGACTGCTTGGGGACATGCGGCAATATTAGCCCTTCATGGTGACATAACTTTCAGTAACGTTGAGGGTTCGTTGAAAGTTCATGAAATAGATTTAGGATTTCTGAAAATTAGAGGAACTAATGACGACAGTTTAGATTTAGCTCTGAAGGTAACGCCTAGTCAGCAGTATCTCATGGGGGATGGTTATGTTGAGATTCTCAATAATCAAATCGCGAATGTTGAATTTCAGATTACGCCTACCAATGCTATCTTTGAAAACTTTGACCTGAATTTAGCTAATCTGTTATCTATTGATGTTAATACCCTTCGCATCGACCTTGAATCTGGTATTGGTAGTGGTTCCGGAACGATTTCAATTTTGGGAAATACTTTAGCAGATAGTACGTTTGATGTTACTCGCAATAGTGTTACGCTGAAGAATACCAAGCTGAGTTTAGTAGGTTTCTTGACTGTCGATATTCCGACTTTCACAGTTAACTTGATCAATCAAAGTGCGACGGGAACAGCAAAGATTACGGCTTTTAATCAATCTTTGGGTAGCGGCACCTTATCATTTAACACTCAGAAGGTCACCATCAATAATGCTTCTCTAAGTTTAGGTGATGTTATTAAGCTGAATGTTCCTAATCTCAACCTTGACTTGATGAATAAAAAAGTTTTTGGTTTAAGCGATCTTACTATCCTTGGTAAACAATTCACCTCATTGGGTATCAGCCTTAATAAAAGCGGGTTTCAAGCTACCAGTAATTTCAATTTTGGTATTATAGCTTTCAATGGTGCTACACTCACGCTGAACACAGCAGCTAATGGTAATATCAATAATTCTGCCAGTATTGCGGGGAATCTCAAGTTTATAGGTTACAATTTTGCTAACATTATTGCTAGCGTTGATAACAGTAAATTGACTGCATCGAGTAGCTTTAATTTTGGTGGTATCTTAATACTTAAAGGCGCAAATAATAAGAAAAATGCGACAATAACGCTAAAAAAGGCAAATAACGGATTTTACAGTTCAGTCAGTATTGCAGGTAGTTTTTATCTGTTGGGTAAAGAGTTGACTTCAGCCACTGTCAGCCCTAATAGTGTAATTTTGAAAGTTTTGGGCATAAAAATTCTCAAAAATCCTGAGCGAAGAAAGAGAGTACGACCATAAGGTAAGGATTTTATCATTGATTTCTGAGTGCTAACTGCTGATTAAGATTTCTGGCAAAATCATATTCAAAATCTGGACTACCTAATGCTTTACGCTGCTTAGATGTAAGTTTACTAGCTTTTAAGTATCCTTCTAATTTCATAATTGGTTTTTGAGTTTAATCAGTTATATCATGGTAAACATTCAGCCATTGACAGTCAGCTATGAAAGGAATTTTATAGAAAAAGGTGGCAAAACATTTATAGCCGACTTATATGGGCTAATGGCTGAATGCTAAAGATCTGTATATTGTGTTACTTCGCCAACGCCCTCACAAACTCAGCTGTTGATTCATAAGGTAAAACGTTACGACCAGGGATTTTAATTCCCGAACCTTGAGGTAAATAGGCAAGGTAATCAGCCAAGCGTTCATCTGGTGTTTCTTGTTTACCAGCTTGGCTAATGCTTGATGCTGTTTCGCCCACAACGACTAGTGTTGGTTGTTTAATGGAGGCTATCGCACTGCTATAATCCTTGCGCCAAAATCCAGCTAGGAAAGAAAACACTGCATGGCGACTGGCGATATTTTCTGCACCTGCACGTAAAGTATTCAACCATTCCGCATCAACATCGGCAGCTGAGTCAAATAATTGACGAGTTGAGAAATCACGCAAAAACTTCTCACGTCGGGCATAGCGATAAAAAGCATTACCGAAAGGAGAATCTAAAATATTCCAGATCAATTTTTTTTGCAACGAAGGTGATTCTTTCGTGATCACAGCCCAAGCCGGAGGACCAGCCAGTACAAGCCCAGAGATTAAGTTTGGTTCTTTTTGAACTAATTCGATGGCAACAGGCAGTAGTGCGCCTTGTACCACCACCTTCACAGGTTTTTGCACGACTGTCTGTAAAAATTGTTGCAATTGATCTGCCCAATTCTCAGGAGTGTAAGCTACATGAGGCATATCACTCTCACCACATCCTAGTAAATCGGGATTGTAAATTGGATTGCGATGACCTTGTTGATACCATTCACGACAAAATCGCTGCCAAAATTGCCGTGATAAACCGACACCAATCGGATGAATAAGCAGCAGCGGAATGCCTTCAGCTGTTGAATGAGTTGGGTTATGAACTTCGTAGGCGCAACGGTATTTATTCCAAGTGTAAAACATAAGGGGTGGGTAATGGGAAAGGGGAACCCACGGAGTGGGGATGAGGGGCAGGGAAAATAGGTAATGGGTAATAAGAAGAAAGGACAATTACCTTTTGCCCCATTCCTATTCTCAATTACTAATTCCTACTGAGTGATTAAAAAATCATCTGTGGATGAATCAATTGATATCCGGCTTGTTTTATCTTTTGGTTGGATACTTTGGTATTGTATGGACGGGTGCTTTTTTGGGTTGAATCCCATGTCACTTTTGGTAAACTGTGTTTTTCACAAATATTATTAAGCAATTCTTTGTTTGTCAGATGTGCATCATCTACTAAGTTATAAATCCCTTGCCAGCAATGACGACGGGCAAACTCTATAGACGCCACAATATCATCAAGGTGAATCCAATTTGTTGTATCCCTACCGTCGCCGGGTCTAGTTGTTCCTGCCACTCGGCCAAATATCTTCACCAGTTCTCGTCCAGGACCATAAATTCCTCCTAAGCGCAAGATACAAACACGGAGATGTTCACTGTTATTTGACAGTAAAACCTGCTCGGTATCACTGAGAATTTGCCCGTTTGGGTTGGCAGGTGTAACGGGTGATTCTTCATCTACCCACTCCCCGTTTCTATCACCGTAAACAGAATAACTTCCCGTATATATCAGTTGTTGTACAGTGGGAATCTGCTTTAAGACAGAAATTAAATTTTGGGCTGTTTGCAGATAACTTTCTGCATAAGTATCCGCACTTTTTGCGCCCACACTTAACAGCACAACATCTTGATTTTTCAAGACTGATTTGAGTTTATCCAAGTCATGTCCTTCTACAACTGCGACTTGTTGGGCCACTTCTTGCAGTGTTGGAACACGTTCAGGAGTTGTAGTCGTGGCAGTGACAGTAAAAGATTTTTTTTGCTGCCAATATTGGGCAACTGCATAACCGACATAACCGCAACCAATAATAGCAACGTTCATAATGAGTTAGGAGTTAGAAGGCACAAAGTTACAAGTAGGGGTAGGTTTTACTAAGAATATACCTATTTAATATTGATAGGTAAAACCTACCCTTACTAAAAATATACCTATTTAATATTGATAGGTAAAACCTACCCCTACAGAAGTTATGATTGAAAAGTTGTATAATCCATCATTCATAACTTGCAAGCATTCTACCCTTAGTCCTAGCTATCAGCATACATTTTTCATAGCTGACTACTGACTGCTGAAGTGCTAAATGCTCTGGTGTCATTTAATCATAAATTGTGCCGTCAGGCATGATTGCTCCTGACAAGTTCGCTCCAACCAGTTTCACAAGCAGGCGTTCGCCAGAACGCATCCGCGCTCCTGTTAAATTTGCTCCTCGCAAGTCGGCTCCACTCAAATCGGCTCCTATCAAGTTAGCAGATCGTAAATTCGCTTCTCTCAAATCGGCTAAAAGAAGGTTTGCCCTAAACAAATTAGCATCCGATAGATTTGCGCCTCGGAGATTAACTTTGTGCATGAAAGTATCGCTGAGATTCGCACCGCTCAAGTTAGCGTAACTCATATTTCTGCAAGAAAAATCTCTATTAGTCAAATTCGCCCGACTGAAGTCTTTGCCACTTAAATCAGGGTTTTGTTTTGGTGCATGAGTTGCTTTCTCAGCGGTTTTAGTTGTCGATTCTTTAGGCTTAGTTTGATATTTTGCTTTCAAAGAACGCAATTTTTCTCTAGCTTCATTAATTTCTTGCAGTTTTCTTTGTGCTTTTTCTCGTAAGCGGATATTGTCTGTTGGGATGCGATCGGGATGCCAGACAAAAGCCAAATCTTTATAAGCTTGATTCACTTCCTCAAGTGTTGCTTCCCGATCCAATTCCAATACTTTGTAGTATATATCCAACTCGCTCATAAGACTTTTGATGGAACTACTTAATTATGAGTGACGCAACAACTTATCAGCTTAACCTTTTATTAAATCTTTGCGCTTCTAGCCAATTTTGACTAAAAACCCAGATTTTTCAGTACCATTTGCAACAGTTTTTACAACTTGCTAACTTTGAGCAGCTTGAGGATTCTGCCCAACGACAGTATATTTATATGATAGCTTACGCAGTGCAGCAATTTTATGTGTCGTCTTCTGGATAACTTGAATTGGGTTGCGATCGCTCTAATCGTGCTGCTCTACTGCTACAACAATATTTCAAGCAATAATTCAAAAAAATTAACACTTATCAATTCCGGCGAGTCTATTCTAGTTCTTTTCGTTAAGAATGTCATTTATCCTCAAGTAGGAATTTATAAAGTAAAAATAAAATTCCTCTCGGAACGATATATTCATCAGCACTAAGAAGTATCTACAAAGCCAAAAACTGATTACCATTCGGAGAAAAAGTCCTCCGTTTCTACTGACTTTAATCCAAAGAGCAATATCAGTTTAATACTTGTCAAAAATCAGGTTGAGCGCAGTTAGCTGCTGTAATGACAATGGGTATCATAAGACTGGCATGATGAGCCAGAAGACTCGAACGACTCTCCCTCATACTTAGTTACATATGTTAACTTCAGTCCCAATGGACGTCTGCTGGTTGCTGGTATGTCAATTACTGCTCCTGACAAGCCCTCCCAAGCATCGGCGTGACCTAATTATGGAAAAACTCTTGCAAGTGGCAGTAGTGACAGCATCATCAAGCTATGAAATTCCTATACTGGAATGAGACTGCAACTCACAGCACATAAAGGTTCTATTGATTCGCTTGCATTTAGTGCCAATGGGCAAACTCTTGTAAGTGGTAGTAGTGACGGCACTATCAAGATTTGGCACTGTGATTGAACTATATTAAAAAATGTTGCGATTTACCTTTTAGTAAAATCTATAGCATGAAAAATCATTAAATGGTGTACGGTATGGAAACTGTAAACTTTATTGAAGGAAACGAAAATTTTCAAAATTTGATTAACAAAATAGCAGAAAGTGGAGAACGAATTGTCATTGAACAGCAAGGGAAAGTCACAGCTGCCATCATCACTTATGATGATTTGAAACGACTTGAAGCATTGGAAGCCGTCCTACTTAAAAAAGCAGAACTAGAAGAGTATGAATGGCTGAAAGCAGCAATGAGAAATCCAGCTTTTGATTTCCTCAAAGAGCAACAAGAAGATATTTACACTATAACGGATGGCTTGCCATTCAATGACCTAAAGTATACTCAATCAGTAGTCAGAGAACCAAATTTCTGTTCGGTAACAGATCCACAAGAAGATACATACACCCTAGCTGACGGCAAACCATTTCATGACGAAGGGTAAAGTTTTTTTAGTACCTTTTCCTTATGATGATTTGTCAGCCAACAAGCTGCGTCCGGTGCTTGGCTTGACAAAGCCTATGGAAGCTCGTCGTCACGTTATTTTGGCTTATATCACTAGTCGCATTCCAAGCACTGTGCTGGAAACAGATATTGTGTTGCATAGCAGCCATCCCGACTTTGCTGCTTCAGGCTTGCGGGTTGCATCTACCATTAGAATGCACCAACTTGTGACCGTCTCTACAGTGATAATTCAACGTGAATTAGGTGAATTGTCATCAGAAACAATGGCTCAAATTGCTGAAAAATTGAGCTATCTACTGAGTGAGTAATGTGATGAACATCCGTAAAAAAATTTTACTGCCTTGAATACGTTTAAATTAAACGTCGTTATAGCGATTAAATTTCGTGTAATGGGTAGTACTGGACTCGAACCAGTGACATCCTGCTTGTAAGGCAGGCGCTCTACCAACTGAGCTAACCACCCGTTTTTTTCACTTTAAAGATAATAGCACATAAATCATCAGAACGCGCTAGTATCTTGGAGAAAAATTTTGCTGCTCACTTAATCCAAAAACCAAAACTGCTATCATGCCCTCTGGTCGGACACACGATCGCATTACTCTATGGGCTTTGCCATTCATTACTGGCATCACTTTCGTTCAGACTCGAAGTGGCAATCTCACTTTATTAGTTGCAGGCGGGTTTATCTTTGGGGGGCTGATGTTTGGTCCCGACTTGGATATCTACTCGCGCCAGTTCCAACGCTGGGGTTTCTTGCGCTTCATTTGGCTTCCTTATCAAAAAAGCCTGCGTCATCGCTCTTTCTTATCACACGGACTAATTATCGGTACAACGCTGCGAGTGCTTTATCTGAGTAGCATAATCAGTGTTTTGGCAATTGTCGTTTTAGAAATTGCCGAAAAGCTGTGGAATGTGGGGTTAAGTTGGCAGTTCGTCGGTGCTACTGTGATGAAATCGTCTCGTTACAGCACGGAATTTCTTGCCTTATTCCTGGGGCTGGAACTTGGTGCTATGAGCCATTATGTCAGCGATTGGGGCGGTTCTACTTACAAGCGTGTCCAGAAGCAAGGAATTCGCGCTTTGCTGCCGCGTGCGAAAATGAAGAAGCGTAAAGTCACGACTCGCACTCAACGGGGTAAACCAAAAACTACTAAGAACCGCACGAATGGCAAGTAAGGAGACACACAGAGGAAAGTCGTTAGTGGTACTTTTTTAAATTATCAATTCCTAACTATCAACTGACTATTAACTATGAAAGATACCTTGGCAGCAGTGCAAGAGTTGATTGATATCGTGGCAAAGTTGCGATCGCCTGATGGTGGTTGTCCGTGGGATTTGGCTCAAACTCCCCAAACTCTGACACCGTATGTCATAGAAGAAGCTTATGAAGTGGTAGATGCAATCAATAGTGGAGATCGTCAGGCGATCGCTGAAGAATTGGGCGATTTACTCTTACAAGTTGTTCTGCAAGCGCAAATTGCCAGCGAAGACAAACAATTTTCACTTCTAGAAGTTGCCCAAAGTATCTCACAAAAGCTAATTCGCCGTCATCCTCATGTATTTGGAGATGTGTCAGTGCAAAACGTTGATGAGGTGCGGCAAAATTGGGAACAAATCAAAGCAGCAGAAAAAGGGGAATCTCTAGAAACTCAAAAACTCAGTCATAAACTGAGTCGCTATCAACGTCAGCTTCCCCCGTTGATGGGAACGATGAAAATTTCTCAAAAAGCTGCTGCTGTCGGGTTCGAGTGGGAAAATATAGACCAAGTGTGGGGAAAATTTAATGAAGAATTGACGGAATTTAAGCAGGCTTTAGCTTATGAAACACCAGAAAGACAACAAGCTGAATTAGGTGATGTGCTATTTTCTGTTCTCCAACTTGCCCGATGGTATAAGCTCGATCCCAGTGATGCTTTACAAGGAACAAATCAGAGATTTATCCAACGCCTTCAAAAAATAGAGGAATTTGCTGATCGCCCTCTTTCTGATTACAGTTTAGATGAGTTAGAAGTACTTTGGCAACAGGCAAAAGCCCAACTCGCTTCTCACACAGAAGTTGCGGAGGAGGTAGCGGAAGATCACGAATAAATTTTCTTACCAGATTGAAACACTTCACTCCGACTACGTTATCTTGCTGATTCCGCTCAGTACGATACCGACTAAATCCTGCTGCCATGCATCAGCACAGTAAAGGCGATACCTAAAATAATTAATCCCCCACCTAAGACGAATGACCAAAAGCGATGATAACTCTTGACAACGGTGCCACTTTCACTTTTAATTTCAATCAAATCCATCCAGGGTGCAACACCTCGGCGAAACCATCCCACTGTCCCAACGTCGGAACCAATTAAGCTTTTAACTCGCTTCATCCCAAACAGGAAATTGCCAATGGGACCAAAGCGCGAAGCGTAGTGCAGATAAAGCATTCCGGTGCTATCTTGAATCTTAAGATCAGAACCAAACTTATAGCCCGCGTCGCCACGCCCAATGAGTTTACCTTCCAATTTTGCGGGTTTTCCACGCAAGGGACTGGCATAAGGATCTGACATGAGTGTGAGAACATCGGTTTCAGTGGCTTGATCGTATTTGGGGAACATGACTAAGGCTTTGATTAGCACTCCCAATCCCAAACCAATGCATGGTACACCAATCATTAACCCGGCGTTTCCGGAATGTGAGCTAAGGATCACACCAATGACTAAGCCAGCGAAGAAACCGATAGTTTCAGCACCATAAAGTACAATATCTAAAAGGAAGCTGCCGTAAAGCTGACTCTTTTTGAGATGTTTACCTTCGCCAATGACTCGCCCCATGTCGAACTCAGTTTCTAAACCTAACTGTTCGGCATAGGTACTGAGGGCACGGACTCGTTTGCCTGTCAGAGGATGAGTAGAATTTAACTCCATCCACCAACCCCAAGGATTGAAGAGATCCCATAGAAAGACGCGACCAATCTTTTGTACATCTGAGGCAATACGATAAGCTGTGCCTGTGGAGGCAGCAGCTTTGTGGTCGTAAATGCCTAAGGCGCGAGTGCCTTCAATCAATTTGCTGGGTTCAGTAGATCCCGAACCTTCTTCCAAAATACCGTAGGCAATCTTTACCAAGGCGCGAGATAATCCATTGGGGTTACCAGTAGCTTCTGCAGCATAGTGGTCCGCAAAGTATTCTCTTGTACGGGACAAGTACAATAATAGGTAAGTGCCAATAAAGTAGAATACATAGGCAACCAAGGTAGTACTTTGAGCAGCACTTTTGATTCTTTTATCCCCGCCGTTACGACTCAGGTTTCTAGCTGTGATGTAAATCAGATAGCTGATTTGCACTAAGGTCGAAGCTACCGTCATCACTGCAAAGTCCCAATGGACTATATGTCCCAATTCATGGGCGTAAACCGTAGCAATTTCATCATCATCTAAGTAAGTGAAAAGCCCCTGACTAACCACCAGACGAGCGCTATTGGGCAAAGAGCCGTAAGTAAAAGCCGTTGGGTTTTGGTCGTTAATGATTCCCAATCGGGGTATTTTTAGTTTTTTCTGTTGACAGACGCGGCGAATAACTCTGGCTGTCTCAGGACTAAGTGTTTCTACTTCTGCCAACTCTACCCAGCGAGTTTGATACAGCCAACGTTGAGTCAAATCCATGACGAAGGGAGACAGGAAAAAGGCTACGAGATTGAAAACCAGGGTGAAAGTAATCGCGATCTCTAACCCTATTGTTGGATTTTCGCTCCCCACAATCAATACTAAGCTCAAACTTAAAGCCAACACCATGCCAAACAGCAATGTGATGGTTACAAGAGAAGCTAGCGCTAAACTTCCACCCACACCTCCCATTGCTAGCTTGACACTCTTCTGTTGCAGCGCGATTGGTTTTTCGGATGCCACTTGAGTTGCTGGGGTATTAGGTAGGGTTGAGCACATTTGTTCTGCCCAATGACGTGCTTGTAAATTTTCGCTTTTCGTTAACTTTTGACACAGAGTTGTTGCTTTCCCGATTTCTCCTATGCCTTGATAAGCTCTCACCAACCATACTTGTGCTGAATAATATTCTGGGCAACTTCTTTGATCGGTACAACTCCGACAGAACTGTTCTAGTATTTGAACAGCCGCTTGATAACGTCCTTGCGTGACAGCTTCTATTCCTGATTGGAGTGACATATAATCTCTCCTTTAAAGAGGTAGTACTTAGTCGATTAATACTCAGTAGATCCAATCTTCAGTACTACAATTACGTAAAATATAATGTAAAGATTTGTAAATATATTCTATTAACAGATCCAGCACAAGGTACGGAAAGAAATTTAGCCTACACGCTATATGCAACTCATCTAATCGCCTCTCGACTCGCAAGAGGTGACTCTAATCCAAAGAAACTTAACTGTGGTAGCATATAATTCAACGCTAATTGTCTGCGTCGCCACGCCCAGTCAATCAAAAAATATTCACTCTTCTCAAACGAAACACCAAAATCGAATGACGGCTTCCCAAAACGATTTTTCTTCCCTAATCGCGATCGCTAAAAAAACCAGATTAGCCGCTCTCAAGCTAGCAGTTCTTTCAACTGAATCCAAAAACCAAGCAATTGAGGCGATCGCCCAAGCTTTAGAATCGGCAAAAGAGGAAATATTGTCAGCCAATGTTGCTGATTGTCAAGCTGCTGTCGGAATTGCCAAACCACTTTACAAGCGCTTGCAGTTAGATGAACATAAGTTAAGAGATGCGATCGCTGGAGTCAGTGATGTGGGTAAGCTAAGCGATCCAGTTGGTGCAGTGCAAATTCACCGTGAACTCGACGCAGGCTTAATCCTCAAGCGAATCACATGTCCACTAGGAGTTTTGGGTGTCATTTTTGAAGCACGTCCTGAGGCGGCAATTCAAATTGTCTCTCTCGCAATTAAATCAGGTAATGGCGTTATTCTTAAAGGTGGCAAAGAAGCGATTCGTTCTTGTGAGGCGATAGTTAAAGCAATTAAACTAGGATTATCTCAAACTACTGTTAACCCAGATGTAGTGCAACTGCTGACAACAAGAGAAGAAACTCTAGAACTTTTGAAATTAGATAAATATGTGGATTTAATTATTCCTAGAGGTTCTAACTCTTTTGTCCGTTTTGTGCAAGAAAATACCCGAATTCCAGTCTTGGGGCATGCGGATGGCATCTGTCATCTTTACGTAGATAAAGCCGCAGATATTGATAAAGCCATTGCAATTACAATCGATGCCAAAACAAATTACCCCGCTGCCTGCAATGCTATTGAAACTTTATTAGTTCACTCCCACATTGCCACAACATTTTTACCAAAAGTTGCTGAGGCTTTGCAAAAACTCAATGTGGAATTAAGAGGCGACGAACCCACCCGCAAGATTTTGCCAAATCTTGTCGTGGCAACAGAAAAAGACTGGGAGACAGAATACAGCGATTTGATTTTGTCGGTAAAGATTGTGGATTCGGTAGAAGAAGCGATCGCCCACATTAACGATTATGGTTCTAAACACACCGATGCGATCGTCACTGAAGATATGGAAGCTGCTTCAACTTTTGGAGCGTTAGTGAATGCAGCTGGAGTTTACCACAATTGTTCTACCCGCTTTGCTGACGGCTTCCGTTATGGTTTTGGTGCAGAAGTCGGAATTAGTACGCAACAAATGCCACCTCGTGGTCCTGTAGGTTTGGAAGGTTTGGTAACATACAAGTATCAAATGACTGGTAATGGTCATATTGTCAGTACTTACACGGGGGAGAATGCTAAGCCCTTGATTCACCGTGATTTAGAACTCGATCAACTGAGAAATCAACGGTGAAGGCTTTGAATTAAAACGTGCGTCTCAAGCTGCTAATCATTTTGATTAAGTGCTTGAAACTCTCTTAAGTACAGCGACACCAAAATATTTTCAGAATCTACTTGGATCAGCCAGCGATCGCTTGGTTCACCGCTTGAGAGGATTTCTTTACCACAGACTTCTCCGACTTTGCCAGCTACGTATGCTGGACGTAAAATCAAGACTTTATCTCCTGCTTTGGGCTGTTCAATGCTCTTAAAACCTCCTATTGAAGGTGAATGTATATAAGTGAAAACCTTCGGTTTTCATAATCTTCTCTTAATATATCTGATAACCTCGTTTTAACCTAAAAGAGGCGGAAATTTGATACAGAGCTCGGGTTCTGTACGTTAAACGCGATTATAGCCGTTCTCAGTCAAGTCCCATACACTCTCGCCCTCTCCCCGCTCTTAGCAGGGTGAAGGCATTTTATATGTGACTAAAACGAGAACCGCGATGATTGTTGCAAAATGGTGAGGAAGTTGGAGAATTCTCACACTACATTGACTGTGGCTTGACAGGCAAATCCAATTTCAAACTAATGCCTTTAGTAGAGCCTGAAGTTTGAGTTGAATTTCCGCGAGTTCTTTGTCAGGATCGGAACCTGCGACGATGCCAGCACCCGCGTAAAGTCTAGCGCGATCGCCATCTATGAGTGCGGAACGAATTCCCACAATAAACTCGCAGTTCCCATCCGAGTCTACCCAACCTAGAGGTGCAGCATATAAACCCCTCTCAAAGTTTTCGTAGTGCCGAATTTCGTTACAGGCAAAATCTCTAGAAGCACCTGCAACTGCTGGTGTAGGATGTAGTTGGGCGACAATCTTTAAAGGATGGACGTTTGCTGGAACTACCGCATTGATCGGAGTCCATAAGTGCTGGATGTTGGATAATTGTCGCAGTCGCGGTGCTAAGACTTGGGGTAATAAACCAAGCTCACACAGGTTTTGGCTGATGAAATTGAGTACGAGTGAATGTTCGTGTCGTTCTTTTTCGCTATTGAGTAAGCGATCAGCGTTGATGGCGTCTTCCGTCGGTGTTTTCCCTCGTGGTGCGCTTCCTGCTAAGGCATCAGCGATTAAATGTTGATTGTGAATGGTAATTAAGCGTTCTGGACTAGCTCCAATAAAATTTTGTCCTTTACCATTACTTATAGAAAATGTATAACAGTTAGGATGTATTTCTCTGAGGTTATGTAATGATTGAAATAAATTGAAACGATGACTCGCGCTAATGTCAAGTACATCAGCTAGAACAATTTTCTTTAAATAATTCGAGTTTATTTTCTCTAAAGCTGACGAAACTGAACTTTTGAATTTTTCAGGATTTGCCACCTGCTTTTTGATATATTTCTGTGAAGGGTAGTTAAGATGTGAAGAGTTATACCCTAAAGATTTAATAATTTCGATTTTCGTCCACAAAGCAGTTAGTATTTTTTGAATATTCACCCGCTCATTAATAATTATATTAGCTACCAATATACAGTACTCGTCTTTAACAGCGACTTGCCAACGAGGAAGAAAAATACTAGCTGCTGAAAATGGATAATTTTTTTCGTTGTGATCAAAGAAACTGAAACTACAAAAAAATAGAGGTTTAGAAAAAGGTTGCTTAGGGGTATGAAAATAATTAATTTTGTGAAGACAATCTTGGATAAATTCTTCAGCTTTGATAAAACGGTTTTTGCCTGCAATTTCTAACTTCGCTACAGCGTCAATAGCGGCGATCGCCTCTTTTTTGCTTTTATTCTCCCAGTAAAAACTGAGTTGATTTGGTTGTGCTAGATGTTCCAATACTACCAAAGGGTCCACTCTGTCAATAGGAAGCGAAATACTGGTAATTCGTGAGCAATGACGGTTTCTACCGTTCTGTTGTGCTAACAGAAATTGGCATAGCTCTTCATTATATACAAAAAAGTCAGATCGACATGGAGAAAATGTCATATATCTAAAAATAGTAAATTTTTTTGAAGTTATCTACCTAAACTGTGATAATTTGTGGTCGTATTATTTATTAGGTAACATAAAGAGTCACCTTTTAACTAATGCATGTTGTGGATGCTCTCGTGCCTCACTCCTAAAAAAGAGTTTTTCTCAAGAGTGTTGTTTACATCTATTGGATGTTAAAGCCATAAAAAGTCAGGCATTACGGGGTGGTAGCAGTTTAATATAATCACGAATCCGGATGACTACAAAGTTAATTTCAGATCCTAGTACTAATTCCAATACTAAGTTATGGATGGCGGCAATTAAACCGCCAATGTATACTGTTGCTATCATGCCAATATGGGTAGGAACAGCTATCGCTTTTGCGGAAACGAAAAGGTTGAATGGAGCAGTTTTTTCCATTTTTATAGCTGCTGCAATCTTGATTCTAGCTTGGGAAAATCTTAGTAATGATGTCTTTGATTCAGAAACAGGAATTGATAAACACAAACATCATTCTTTAGTAAACTTAACTGCTAACAAGCAATTCATCTTTTGGTTGGGAAACTTGTTTTTGGTTTTAGGTTTACTGGGAATAATAGCAATCTCCTGGTGGCAACAAGATATAACCGTAATTGGGATAATTCTTCTGTGCTGTGCCTTAGGCTACATCTATCAAGGACCTCCCTTTCGTTTAGGATATCAGGGATTGGGAGAGATCATTTGCTTTTTTGCCTTTGGTCCGTTAGCAGTCGCAGCAGCATACTACAGTCAAACGAATAGCTGGTCTTGGCATAGTTTAGCAGCTTCAGTGATCGTCGGGATTGCCACAAGTTTGATATTGTTTTGCTCGCACTTTCACCAAAGTGAGGATGACTTGGCTGCAGGAAAGCGATCGCCTATCGTCCGTTTGGGGACGCAAAAAGGCGCTCAACTCCTCTACTGGTTTACTGGTAGCATTTATGCCTTAACTTTAGTCTTTGTGCTTTGGGGAATCTTCTCCGTGTGGACTTTACTGAGTTGGGCAAGTTTACCCTTTGCCATAAAGTTATGCCGCCACGTCCAAGAGTATCATAGCCAGCCAGAAAAAGTCAGTAACTGTAAGTACATTGCCGTAGCATTACACTTCTGGAATTGCTTGCTATTCGGTTTGGGATTTATGATTGCTGGTGGCTTATGACTTTAGCTGTTAGCTGTCAGTACTTCGCTCAATGCCTAAACCTTCTCCAACCAATTCCTGATCTCATCAGGCAACTCTCTTTTACTTCTGATACTTGTATTAATACAAACGTGCCTGGTAAGTGTTTTCGCGACGATAACTTCATCAACGATAACTTCATAAGTCACTTCAAACTTATCTCCACTTAGCTGTTGAGACATTAACCTAACAGCTAAAATATCTCCACAAAACATTGGGCGAAAAAAATCTACACTCGCGTGAACAATGGGAAAAGCTACAGATGGATGAGTAAAAAAATCTTTGAGATCAATGCCTGATGCTCCTAGAGATGCTTCATATGCTTCATGACAAATAGCCAAAACATTAGCAAAGTAAACGACTCCAGCAGCATCAGTATCTTGAAATCTCACAGTGCGATTATATATAAAGGGCATGAGGTAAATTTTCCATAATTTATATTTGTTAACAATAAAATACCAGAGAGAGCCAAGGGCATAGCTCGTAACCGTTCACAGGATTCCGAAACGTTACCGGAAAAAATAGGTACACACTGATG
>JAQYWO010000179.1 GCA_029379215.1 Rhizonema sp. PD37 | reverse complement strand
ATTTTATATAAGACGTAATTGTGCAAAAGGCGTTGCAATTTTACCTGTCCAGAAACTATCAATTTCAGTTCTACCTTTATCTAAAAATATTTTCTTTTTCACTAGCAGATTTTCATAGTTGAGCCTAACTTGATATTTCCCTGGTTTCAGGTTAAAAAAATCCAAACACCTCCGTAAATAGCATCTCCTAAAAGCTGGAAGCAGTCTTTGCTGTACCAACTAATGTTGGCAGTCATCAAAAACTCCAAACTCTCTCCTGGCATGATTAGCGGGATATCCGATTCTTCAGCTTCAGTGCTTGTATTCCGATTTACACCGTTTATCTTCATAAGCCTTCCGTGTGGATCGGAAAGTTCTGGCAAAAACCGTTGCAACTCAAAGCGATAGGGGGTCGATGCTTGATTGGTGATGCGAACCCCGAATTGAACAGGGGTTTCTTCCTCGTATTTTTGAACATGCACCACTTGCTCTGGCACTAAAGTCTCAAAGCGAATTCCATCTACTTCAACAGCATTGCTGTGATTTGATTTACTCTTATTCATTTTGGCCACCCTTTCAAGAACCACATCTTCATGCGCTGTCATTATTGATGGCGCACGACTTAATACCATTGTCACGAAAAAGACTAAAACTACAGCTAAAAATGTTGCTATGAGGTTAAGCATAAGAGATTTCCTAACGTTTTAGAAGTTTTTTTGGCAATATTCAATCACCATAAGTGAAAATGGCAACTATTGACATTAGTGTTAAATACTTAAATCTAATTTTTATTTGATGCAATATGCTTGAGTTCCGCGCTTTTTTACTTGTGCTATTAAGTCAGAACTTTTTTTGATGAAATAAATCTATACCTTTTTTTTATTGGGGAGAATGGCAAATTTACTGAATTAGCTTGCAGAAAAAAAATCTAAAGTCAACCTAAAGAAAATGACAAATTGTGTGATTTTACCCATTAAATATATTAAATGGTGAACCATATCTTCCTACTCTTCTACAAGCACATCCTCAACATATAAATTCATGAGGGTGCGTGTGCGTTCTAAGTGTACAGGTGAAAAATCAGGTCGATTTACACAGACGTTGCCTATCCATTTATTGTGTATTATTGATAACTAATAATGTTAGTAATTACCCGTAATTGTAAGACGCATAAAGAAGGGAAGAAGAGGTACAGGATATAGGACACATGCATCAAGGAACACAACGGCAACAGACATCCATTAATATCCCATATCAAGTTCCTGTGCCTGTTTTGTCAGCTCGTCGAGTCAAAGAGTACAAGGCTGAAGTGTTTATAGTCGCGACTTCAGGAGTCGGAATGAGAGGATCTGATGGACAAAGCGTAGCCATAGGTTTTGTCGATTAGGATTGGCTATTTGCCTAAGTATATTGCTTACTCGAAACAGGCGCAACGAGCAAAAAAGGCGAAACTCACGAAACAGATGAATCGCGTAATCCCAACAAAACAGGCACGTTCCTAAGTCGGCAGGAACATCTAAGATGGCAATTTTAATACGGGAGTCGCCTTGGGTGCGCCTCCAAAGTGCAGTGATTCTGGGGATGTCGGTAAGGTTAGGCACGGCGGATATTGCTACAATAATGAGTAAAAAAGACTTTTGTTGTTAATGGCTGCTAAAGATATTTTTCATGATGCGGTTAGAAATGTGTTGGAAAAAGAGGGTTGGGTGATTACAAATGACCCTCTGAGAATTCGAGCGGGTAGAGTTGATATGCAAATCGACTTGGGAGCAGAAAGAATCATCGCTGCTGAGAGAGGAGAAGAAAAGATCGCAGTTGAGATTAAAAGCTTTATTAGTCCATCGAATATTTCTGAATTTCATATGGCGTTGGGTCAATTTCTTAACTATCGTGTTGCTTTAGAAGAACAGTAGCCTGATCGGTTTTTATATTTAGCAGTTCCACAAGGCGCTTATAAAACATTTTTTCATCTGCCATTTGTGGAAACTATTATTGAACGTTTTCAACTCAGCTTGCTAGTTTATGATCCAAACAATGAGGTAATTTTAGAATGGAAAAGATAGAACAATATCGCACATATATCCAAAACTTATTAAGTGAATACGCTAAGGGAAGTCCATCAGATGATGAAATGGAAACAGAACTGATTTTTGATACTCAACGGGAGCATTATCAGGTTGTTTATACAGGTTGGAAAAATCGCCACCCAATGTACGGGTGCGTGTTACATCTCGACATTAAAAACAATAAAATTTGGATACAACATGATGGAACTGAGATGGGCATTGCTAATGATTTAGTGAATTTAGGAGTTCCAAAAGAAGATATTGTTTTGGCTTTTCATGAACCATCGGTGAGACAGTATACAGGATTTGCAGTAAGTTAATGTTGAATTACACTTACTAAAACAGGCAGCATCAAATTTCAATAGAGAGAAAACAACCACAACTTAGTCAAAAACTTAGTGTAGGGATTCGCATTATTGGTGACTGGGAGAGTGGCAGAAAAACACCGAGCTTAGACAATGCGATACCTTCGGTGGGCTTTCCTTCTCCTGACGGAGACGCTGCGCGAACGGAACGCTGCGCGTAGCTTGCTTCCCCGTAGGGGTACGCCAACGCACTGGCTTATGAATTGGGTATCTCACTAAAAACTTTTCACACTATTGTTGCTATAGCAATCCTAAATCATTCGTCAAATTCTCTCTTATATCTTTTCTTGGCGCACAAGAGCGCGGACAGATTCTTACGGAGGAGCCAGTACTGAAGGAGGGTTTCCCGACCTAGGGCTCTGGCGTTGGAAACCAAAGCTGCGAACTGTCCTTTGTCTATTGCGGTTAATAATTCTACAACTCAAATAGGACTGCTATACCACGTTAATTAGGAATCAACTAGCAGAAACGGAAAGATGATTTTCTTTATAGTGCAGGTGTACTATAAACAGAGACTATAGCATTTTATTTCCTCTATACATGGGCAACCATACTAGGAAAATCATCCATATTGATATGGATGCCTTTTACGCATCGGTTGAGCAGCGAGACAATCATAACTACCGAGGCAAACCATTAGTCGTGGGTGGATCTCCCAATCAGCGAGGTGTGGTAGCTGCTGCTAGTTATGAAGCGAGAAAATTTGGCATTCACTCCGCGATGCCTTCACGCATTGCACTCGCCAAATGTCCCACACTCATCTTCGTCAAACCTAGATTTGAAGTCTACCGAGCAGTTTCAGCCCAAATTCATGCTATTTTTGAACGCTATACTGATTTGATGGAACCAGTTGCTCTGGACGAAGCTTACTTGGATGTGACTGATAATAAGCAAAATCTCCCTTATGCTTCCACCGTTGCCAGACACATTAGAGAAGCAATTTTAGAGGAAATACAGCTTACCGCCTCTGCAGGTGTCTCTATCAACAAATTCTTAGCCAAAATGGCATCGGGTAAAAACAAACCCAATGGATTGACAGTGATTCTGCCAGAAGATGCAATTGCCTTTGTAGAACAATTACCGATTGAGAAATTTCACGGTATTGGGGAGGTGACTGCTGCCAAGATGCATGAGTTGGGAATTCACAATGGAGCAGATTTGAAGGAGCAAACTCTTACTGAATTAGTGCAACGTTTCGGTAAGGTGGGTCAGTATTATTACAAAATTGCCAGGGCACAGGATGACCGCGCTATTGAACCAAATCGTATTCGTAAATCGATTGGTGCAGAGACATCGTTTGCTGTTGATTTGAGCAATCATGCGTCGATGTTGTTGGAATTAGAACATATTGCTGAAATTGTGCAGCAACGTTTAGAACAACACCAAACAGGAGGACGGACTATAACAGTAAAAGTGAAGTTTTCGGACTACCAGCTTCTTACACGTAGTAGGACTTCACTGACTCCAATCAATGAGTTGAGTGCGATCGCCACTCAAGCTAAGGAATTATTTGAAGGGATTGATCTGAAAGACCGTGGTGTTCGGTTGTTGGGAATCTCTTTATCTAATCTTGATAATGTTAAGTCAGATCAACTGGTTCAATTGTCATTATTTGAATGAATTAGACATCTCCAGAAATTAATTATGCGTTCGTTCTTATTCTTGGTAAGGTTGATCTTGTAAATTTTGGCGTGGAGTTGTTGAGCGATTCCCAAGGCAGAGGGATGTGCGCTTCAATCGCTTTGAGAAAAAGTACTGAAATTGAAAAGCAGTTTTATATTCTATAGTCATTGGTGGGTTCAAAACTTGCTCCATAGGCAGGTTTCACAGATTTCTTATGTACAAACCCGTGTACATAAGAAAAATATAGAGTAATTTACTTAAGGTTATAGAATGATCACTCAAGTTATTATTGTTGGGGCTGGACCAACTGGTGCAACGCTTGCACTCCTTTTAGTAACACGCGGTATCTCAGTCAAACTAATTGAAGCATCCCGTAACTTTCGGCGAGTATTTCGCGGTGAGGGGCTGATGCCTAGCGGATTGGATGCTCTCGAGCAGATGGGGTTGTCATCAGTGCTAGAACACATCCCCCATTGCGCTTTGGATGCCTGGGAGTTCTTAATCGACAACCGATCGCTATTTCGAGTTGATGAACCGATGGAACCTGGTGGTAAGCCCGTCACACTTGTTTCACAACCAGATCTCCTCGAAGCGCTGATTGAAGAGGCAAGCACTTACTCCAATTTTGAGTTGATCCCCAACGCTCCCGTCCAGGATTTGCTGTGGAACGAAGGGCGCGTTGCGGGCGTGAAGCTAGGTGAAGAACGCTCTATTTCTGCCAATATAGTTATTGGAGCGGATGGTCGTAATTCTGTTGTTCGTAACTGTGCTTCCTTACCGATACAGCAGCAGTCCCAAAGCTTCGATGTTCTTTGGTTTAAATTAGCAGATAGTCCGCGCCTAAAAAATGAAAATGTCTTTTATTCAATTCTACACGGTGGTCAAGTTCTGGCGCTGTTTCGTTCTACCTCTGGAAATATCCAAATAAGTTGGGTACTACATAAAGATGCCCCGATGGACTGGAAGCAAGTCAGCGATTGGTCTTCAGTGCTTGCGTCTGTCTCACCCCCGTGGCTATCAGAGCATTTTCGGCAAAATGCGGAAACCATTGAGCGCCCTGTTTTGTTATCTGTTGTCGTCGGGCGCTGTCCACGATGGTATGCACCTGGATTACTGCTGTTAGGTGATGCTGCTCACCCGATGTCACCTATCCGTGCTCAGGGTATTAATATGGCTTTGCGGGATGTTATTGTCTCGGCAAACCATCTGATTCCTTTACTGCAAAACAACTCCGGACATGCGGCAATTGATGCAGAACTGCCACTGATTCAAGCTGAACGGGAGCCGGAAATTATCCGAGTACAGCAGCTACAAAATGAAGAAGCGCGAGATGGTGAACTACTGCATAAAAGCGCATTCTTACGTTGGGCAGTCAGCCAGTTAGCTCCCCTGCTTGGCAAGCGCATTCGGCAGCTTTGGCTCACCAGACAGCTCAAGTTGCGTCAAGGCGTAACGCAGATCAAGTTAACTGTCTAACCAACTATATTCTCTGGCTTCTTAAGAGAGCAACTTTCGCTACAATCAGGCAGCACCAAATTGCAATAGGAGAAAACTTGTGAACACGATCTACACTGGAGGCTGTCAATGTGGACAGATTCGTTATGAAATTCGTGCTGAACCGTTAACCCTCTACCTATGCCATTGTAAGGAGTGTCAGAAACAATCATCGAGTGCCTTTGGCATGTCTCTCACTGTACCAAGAGATGCTGTTGTCATTGTTGAAGGACAACCAAAAACTTGGACTCGTGGAACCAACAGTGGGCGTGAGGTGACTTGTTTGTTTTGCTCCCAGTGCGGAACGCGATTGTTCCATGAGCGAACGTATAATCAACAGACGATCAATGTCAAAGCTGGAACGTTAGATGATACGAGTTGGTTACGTCCAGTCGGCAACATTTGGACAGGCAGTGCCCAACAGTGGGTTTCGATCTCAGACTCCATGCTTAACTATGAAGGACAACCAGATGATGTGCGTCCTTTATGGGAAAAATGGTCACAACAGCACTCGTAAACTTTGGTGTGGAGTTGTTGAGTTACTAAAGAATTGAGAAAACTTACTATCCGTCGCCAAGAATTCGTAGAGTGTGCGATGCCGTTGGCAACTGCTGAAGCCGTATCGCCCTATTACGAACAGATGTGTATATTATGAGATGAGTAATAACCGTGCTTTCCTAGTATAAACTGACTGTTAGGCATGATCCAGCCTACGCTCCTGCTCTCAAAAATCCAATAGGAATGCTATATGCAACCAAGTACGACAACACAAATAGCTAAGTGGCTGACAGCAGGATTTTTTTTCATAATCATAGCTTTCCCATTTTGGTTGCAAGATTTAGTCTTTGCCCAGCAGCAAGACAGTAAACTTCTGCCATTTTTTGATAACCAGGATAATCCAATTCCTGTTGGTTTCCCTCCTGGACAAAAGTTAGATATCACCCCGCCACCACCTAAGTTAAATTCTTTTGACAAAGCAGTCCTCAAGGTTTGTGGTCCGATTGCGACAAGAGTTAATGCCACTCAATTTAAAAATCTTTTATCATATTACCCTGATGTCATAGAGAAACTACAGAAAGCTACTGAGGGAGAACTTCAACTTGGTCGCAGGGAAAAAGCAGATTTTATACAAGATTTAACTGATGTTTGGTTCAAACATCAAGCATTTGAACATATTTTTTGCGGACAAATATATAATATTCACAAAATTGGTGGCTTGCATTTCTATGGGAGATATTTAGAGTTACAAAATAAGGGGATTGGAGGACTATTAGCCAATAATAACGAACATCAAGAGGTTGTAACGGGCGTTATTTACACAATGGGTATAATGATTAAACGGGGAAATCAAATTGTTAGCGATCGCATTAAAGGCTATAGCTATCTGACTAATGCTGAAGATATTCTTTTAGATGCGACTAAAATTTTTAAACTTCAAGGAGAGCATGAGGGAGATTGTATTTACAATGTCCGAGACTGGAAAACTGGAAAATCTTTCCCCTCGGTATTTGTGAGGAAAGAAAAGGCGATCATTACTTTTTATCCTGATGCAACTCCTCATGGACAACAATGTAGGAGTTAGGAAACATGAGGCTTGAAGTTCTTATTCTCATGTCCGCCACTCTTCCCTCTGCCTTTTCCATAAACTGGCTTGGAACTCTTAAATTCTTCTAATGATACTATGAATTAACAATAGGAAGACTATTAAATTTTTATGGAGCCAGTTTACAGACAAGACTATACTCATTTTGAACAGCATGTTGAAAAATTTCTCCATCGCGCAGGTTGGACAGTTACAAACACTCACTCAAATCAGCCGAATTATGATTTAGTCATCAAGAAAGATAAGTTAGTTTGTGCTGTCCAAATTAAGTGGTTGAGGAATAATGTGGCAGCACCACAGCTATTAAAGTTTGCTAATTTTTTAGATTCTAATGAAGGCAAAAAATTTAATTTTGGCTTGTTTATCACAACAAAAGGTTTCGGTGGACCAGCATTAGCTTTAATCAGATCTTGGGGTAAAGATGCTAAAATACGCTGTGCTATTGCATTGGAAAATAAACTTGTTGGAATTGATGGTGTTGAATACGAAGACAGGGTGAGTGATCACAAGACTGAATCCAACAAAGTTTATTTCGGCATTTTTACCTGTAAAGGAGGAGTAGGTAAAACTACTGTAGCAGGTCATTTAGCAGGAGCATTTGCCTTACAAGGATTCAATGTGGCTCTGGTAGATTTAGATCCAGAACAAAACTTGCAAAGGCTGGTAGGCGATGGAGTTTTTGTTCCCAATCCTAAAGGTGTTGGCACATCTATCGAAGTGTTTGATGGTAGAGATTGGCATGAAGAAGCCGCTCGTGATAGCAAAATAGTAATCTGCGATTGCTCACCAGCACTAGAACGCAATCCGCGCCAGCTAATTGAGAAATTCCATTATTGTATTATACCAACAACCTTAAATCCGTTAGGAATTAATAAGCACGGTAAAGTTATTAAGGATACCGTGAAAGGTATACGTGAAATTAATGAGCAAGCCCACTTATTTGTACTAGTTAATAACTTCAAAGATCCAGGTGCCCGTCGCTTACAACTTTTGAAAAATACTTATTTTGAGACTTATCAAGAAGTGAGGCAAACAGATGATAAGTTTCACTGTATAGATCCAGAAGAAGTCTGTATTCGTGCTAGTGATTTACTTTATTACTGGGGTATACATATCCTAGAAAATCCCGAAAATCCGTCAAGTCAATTGGCATTTGACCTAATTGGCGGAAGATGCTTCCCACGTGACGACTTTATCAACTTAGCAGATTACATCGAAAGAAAAGCTGGTCTGGGAATTTTACGAGGTCAACAAGAGTCTGAGGAGATCTCAACTACCTACGCTGATCTGAGTAGAGGTACAGTGTAGGAGCTATGTAGAAGGCATCTGGATGTCGTCGGGTGCCTTTCTTTGTAACGTAAGAGATGACTCAATACGGTACGGAGCGTGCGAATTTATCTGTACTTGAGACTATTATGACCACAAATCAACCTGAATCTCTCGAAACTCGTTTAACGCGTCTGGAAATACTCTTTAGCAATGTGGGTGAAACAGTACTCGCTCAAAATGATGCCATTGCTGCTCTGAGTGATACCATCCAACAAACTAACCAAAATGTGGCTTCTCAAAGCGCAACCATTGATGTCTTGGTTGCCAACATCCAGCAATTAACCGAAAACGTCAACGCGGTAACCAATAGAGTAGACACCCTAGCCTTACAAGCAGAACTTGACAGAGAGCAAACTACCCGTAATATCAGTAACTTGGCAGAACAAGCAGCACAAGACCGTCAGCAAGCAGCCATTGACCGCCAAGAGTTCCGAACTGAGATTCGACAAATTTGGGAGTATTTACGAGATCGCAATGGTGGTAGCAGTACTCCACAGCGTTGATTTGAAAATTAATGGTTCAAAACTGTTGTAACTTATAGGTTAATGATTTGACTAAAAATCGTCTCAGACCCCGTTATTTTAAAAACAAAGTCATCTGAAAAATTTTCCGAATGTACATAATGCACAATGTATTATTTTCATCAGTCTAAAGCTATGTATGTTATTTATATCTGTAGTAGGGTTAACTTGCAATTAGCAGCGTATTAAATATTGTTAAGTGGGTGCGAACATTCGTTACCTAAATCACTCAGATGAGTGTCATTTAGCAAGCAATTGGAGATCATTATGACCTTTACTACTGATGAGAAGACAAAAAAATCTGTAGAACAGTTTCGGAAGTTTGATGTGGATACTCAACTTGCTATGTTGTGGTTTGGTTACCTAGACATAAAAGAGCAACTGATACCAACAAATCAGACTTCTGCTCAAGATACGGCTGCAGCTTTATACGATCAAATAAAGGCATTGCCTGAAGAGCAACAGCTGCAAGCACAGCGTGATATTGCTAGCTGTGCTGATACTGATATTAGCCGTGCTTACAGAGCTTTAAGTTCTAGTGCCAAAATAGATGTTTGGTTCAGAATAGCGCAAGGGATGGAAGAGGGTTCTCTTATCCAAGTACCTTCTAACTATCAATTGCCTTCTGAAACAAAAGAGTTTGTAGATACAATCAAAACTTTGGATTTTGAACAGAGGATTGATTTTACCCGGAGCGCAGTATTTGAGATGGGTGTTCAATCTTAGTCAGTCTCAAAGAGCTTATAGCATCCTATTTGAGGAAGTGAAAGTCAAGTGTAAGGTGAGCAATGCCTAACAGTAGTAGGTATGGAGTGGATTGAGTTGCATTGCTCATCATACAGAATCTATAGAACTTTTCAATTAGATAAAGTACACACAACTATAGGGACGTATTGCCTACGCCCCTATAATTGGGTGTAAATTTTATCGAGAGCCCTAGCTATACTCAGTTGGGCGTTGGGTAATTCAAGTAGGAACGACTTGAGCAATCAGTGAGCGTTTATCAAGCGTTTGGACTTTACCTACTTGACTAAGATCGGTAACAACCCGCTCTAGTAGTTCTCCTGCTTGTTCACGATATTGATTTTCTCGCCCTCGTAAACGAATGGCAAACTTGACTGAATCACCTTTACTCAACCACTTAGACGCTTGCTCAATGCGTAAGTTGTAATCAGCTACACCCACGTTTGGACGCAACCGAACCTCCTTTACCGTAGATCTAGCACTCTGCCCCTGACGCTTTTTCTTTTGATACAGAAGCTTGCCATAGTTAAGAATTTTTGCTACTGGTGCTTCTTTGCCTTCAGAGACTACAACTAGATCAAGATCTAAATTCTGTGCTAACTCTAGAGCCTCAGATGTTTCGATGAGACCACGATTGTTGTTCTCATGGTCAATCAAGAAGACGTGAGATGACTTGATTTGGGAATTAATCAGTTGCTTTTGGACTACGATAATGATTTCCTCTTAATTGTTTAATATGTATGCAAGTGCAGCTATTGCCAATGTAACACAACGCTAACTAGGAGTGCTTGGCAACTCTCAACCTGATGAGTCGCTGCATCATCACTCTTACAGAGTTAGCAAGATGTACTCCATTCAGTTGAAAATTGCTATAGGATTCAGATGTCAAACCCACCAAGACCTGTTTTGGTAATGGTAGGTCTGTTTTTGTTTAAATATTTGTATGATTATCAGTGAGTACGAAAACTTTTAATTATTGGTTTTTGCCTGATTTACCTTCTTCCGGCTGTACGGCGTAAGTTATAGCTATAGTAGGTGGTTCGAGATGTACAAGACGATTCTGACTTGCGACTGGCTCAAGCTGATTGATAATTTCTTGTATTCGGCTATCGATTTGGGTAGAGCGGTTTTTATTCATGGTGATGCACCTTGATAATTCTGAACGAACCCGTGCAATCCTGGACTAATTTGCTTTTAACAGAACAAACTACTATATTACCATATAAAAATCTTTGGTCAACGATGAAGAAGTACTTATACTCTCAAATACCCTCTTGCACTTGGAGTCGTCCGATTGGTTGGGGCTGGGATAAACCTCATACAGTCCGTTACGCTAGTAATATTGATGATGGTCCTTGGCATGGAATGCCTTTAGGAGGCTTTGGTGCTGGTTGTATAGGTCGTTCTTCGCAGGGAGATTTCAACTTCTGGCACATTGATGGTGGTGAACACACCTTCAGAAGTATTCCTGCCTGTCAATTCAGTGTTTTCGAGTCAGATGGTTCATCATCTCAAACCTACGCTTTATGTACTCAACTCCCTGAGGATGGCAGTCTTGCGGCTTGGGAGTGGTATCCAGGGAGCTCTTCTCCCCCTGCAGAAGAGGAAGTAGAAGAAAATCCGTCACTCTCCACTATCCAAACGGGGACTTATCATGCCTTATACCCTCGTAGCTGGTTTGTTTATGATGGAGTGTTTCAAGCACAGTTAACTTGTGAGCAATTCTCACCAATATGGGCTGATAATTACCAAGAAACAAGCTATCCGGTAGCTGTGTTTTTATGGACTGCCAGCAATCCCACAGATGCTCCCCTGACTTTAAGCATCATGATGACTTGGCAAAATATGGTCGGTTGGTTTACCAATTCTTTAAAATCTCCGGAAGTACGGATACGGGATGATGGCAGTCCAGTTTATGAGTATCAGCCACCTCTGAATAAAAGTAAAGATAATTTTAATAAACTAGTTGAAAACACGGAATATCTAGCTTGTGTTTTAAGCGGTAAAAATAGCCAGGAGTGCATACAAGAAGGTGAAGGAGAATGGTGTATTGCCACTAGAAAACAGCACGGTGTGGAAGTTCTATATAATACAAATTGGAAACTTAGTAGCACGGGTACAGATGTATGGGACAGCTTTAGTAAAGATGGTTCTTTGCCTAATTATGTAGATGAAACACCAGCGACAGAAAATACACAAATAGGCGCGGCGATCGCTGTTCGTTTCACTCTCCAACCAGGAGAAACTCTGGAAATTCCCTTTGTTGTGGCGTGGGATTTTCCTGTAACGGAGTTTGCCGCAGGAATTGAATATTATCGAAGATATACTGACTTTTTTGGTCGAAGTGGTAAGAATGCTTGGGCGATCGCATCCACTGCTTTAGCAAACTACCAAACTTGGCTTTCTCAGATTCAAGCATGGCTTCAACCGATTATAGATCGTCAAGACTTGCCAGACTGGTTCAAAATGGCTCTATTTAATGAGCTTTACGATCTCACAAGCGGTGGTACACTGTGGAGTGCAGCTTCTGATCTCGATGAGATCGGTCAATTTGCTGTGCTGGAGTGTTTGGATTACCGTTGGTACGAAAGTTTAGACGTGCGTCTTTACGGTTCGTTTGCTTTGTTAATGCTCTTTCCACAATTGGAGAAGGCGGTTATTCGTGCCTTTGCACGCGCAATCCCAAAGGGTGACGATACAGAGCGTATCATTGGCTACTATTACACGATTAAAGCAGAAAGTCCAATAGCTGTTCGTAAAGTCGCAGGTGCAACACCTCATGACTTAGGTGCACCAAACGAACATGTCTGGGAAAAAACCAATTACACTAGCTATCAAGACTGCAATTTGTGGAAGGATCTCAGTTGTGATTTTGTGCTGCAAGTCTACCGAGATTTTCTTTTAACAGGTGCGACTGATGTGGAATTTCTGGCAGACTGCTGGAATGCGATTGTCCAAACTCTCAACTACCTGAAAACTTTTGACAAAGATGAGGATGGGATTCCGGAGAATTCTGGTGCGCCCGATCAAACCTTTGATGATTGGCGGTTGCGTGGTGTAAGTGCTTATTGCGGTGGTTTATGGTTGGCAGCGTTGGAGGCAGCGATCGCAATTTGTAATGTTTTATCACTAAACTGCCAAGACGAGGACACTTGCGTGCGCGGGCTCCCCCCGTTGAGCAATGTGTCCGTTGCTAACATTGCTCAGAAAAACTTAGGAGACTTGGCAGTTCAAAAATTAATTTATGAAACTTGGCTAGAACAATCTCGCCCAATCTATCAAGAAAAACTTTGGAATGGACAATACTACCGCCTTGACAGTGAGAGTGGTTCTGATGTCGTCATGGCAGATCAGTTGTGCGGACAATTCTATGCGCGTCTATTGAAATTGCCAGATCTTGTACCACAAGATTGCGCCCTTTCTGCGCTAAAAACAGTTTACGATGCTTGCTTCTTAAAATTTCACGATGGCAAGTTTGGTGCGGCTAACGGTGTTCTTCCGGATGGTTCACCCGAAAACCCTCAAGCAACTCATCCTTTAGAAATTTGGACGGGAATAAACTTTGGTATGGCAGCTTTTCTCGTGCAAATGGGTATGAAAGATGAGGCATTTAGGCTAACACAAGCTGTCGTGCAGCAGATTTACGAAAATGGACTACAGTTTCGCACACCCGAAGCCATCACAGCAGTCGGCACATTCCGTGCCAGTACCTACCTCAGAGCAATGGCAATTTGGGCAATTTATTTAATGTTGTAATTAAGGCTTTGCTAATTGATATCATGTCCGTTTGATTAGCCGTAATTCCCTAAATACTCAACCCCACCCCGCTTGCTTTGGAGGGGAGCTTTGGCGTCAGCCACAAGCGGGGTGGGGTTCTTTAATTATGGGTGATTCGACGGACATAATATGACGGTATGAAAATCTCAAGAAAAGACGAGGACAGTACGTTTTTTGTTCCCAGCAAAAGAATCTTTCCGTCGCAAAGGCGCATAAAAACCTTGGCGTCTTCGCGTGAAGCAAGTAATTGTGCTGTCTAGCCTAAGGCATCCCGAAAGGGGTACACGCTTAGCACAACTACTCACCTCTAATTATTGTTGTTCTATTATCGGTTGTTCTGTCGTAGTTGGCTGAGGTTGCTCTGTTGGTTGTGGATGGAGAAACTGCCGCCAAGTTTTAATTTGCGATCGCGCCTCAGTATAAGCCGCACTACCTCTGGGAACTAACTTGGCTGTCTCAATACCTCTGACGATATCGGACTGACTTTGAGAACGTGCTATGTCTAACAATTGCTGACTCCATTGGTCAACAGTAACATTAACGTCACTGCGCAAGCTGCTGTTATCTGGGACTAGATAAGCCAGACGAATCGCTTCTGCCAAAGCTTCTGGAGTTCCGGCGATCGCCGTCTCCTGCGCTTTCTTCCAATTGTCTCGAGCGCTGATTTGTTCAAGCCATCCTTCTGCTGTGGCTCGTGCAGTTTTTGAAAGTGCCCGCCCTGAAGATATTCTTTGAGCTGTGGCAATGGCAGCAGGGAGATCGCCATTCCGAGCAAGTTCTTGTGCTTGATCCAGTATTGGTTGATCTTGAATTCGCTGAATACTTCCCGTCCAAGCTGCAATTTTGCTTTGTGCTTCAGGGTACAGTGCCCGTCCCCGACGAATTTGACTAGCTTCTGCAACCGCAGCTTGCAATGAGTTGAAATCTTCTAACATTGCCAACTGTTCAGCATGATCTAAATAAGGTCTATCTTCAATGGTTTGCACTTGAGCAATCCAGCCAGCAATGTTTCCTCTAGCTTCTTTGGCACGAGGGTGATCGGCAGGGATGGTTTGTGCCTCAGCAACGGCTGCTGTCAAATCGTTGATTGTGCCTCCATTTGCCAATTCTTGCGCTTTCTCTAAGTGCGCCAAATCTTCAATTTCTAGCTGCCAACGCACAACCAGTTTTTGTGCTTTGTCATATGCTGGTCTTGTAGTGTCAATTTGTTGGGCTTGAGAAATTGCCGTTTGCAAGCTGGCAACCGTACCAATCCAAGCATTTCTCTGGGCTTCAGCTATAGCAATAAAGTCCTCGGTTTCAATTTGTAGCTTGGCGTTTACAGGAATTTTTTGGGCAATTGAGATGGCTGCATTAGCATCTTGTTTATCCAGCTTGTTCTGTGCTATGTCCAGCATCTTACGCCCAAAGTTTGGAATTGCATCCTGAGCTTTTTGATACATGAAGCTTTGTTGTCCAATAGAGTCTGCCAATTTAATGGCTGTTAGTAAATCTTCTACTGTCCCATCTTTGGATACGCTTTCAGCTTTTGCTAACTTCTCACTGTCTTCTCTAGTGACAACAATCAGACGATTTAATTCGTCGTACTTAGTATTTGCCCAGTATTTATTATTTACACGCAGTAATCTTGACGCCAGCATAAATGCCTGGTGCCATTTTTCGTCACGTATTTGTGCAACTGAATCGTTATAGATGCCATCTGCTTTCGACCAAATTGATTGCCATTTGCTTATCTTCTCGTCTACCAACTTAGCCGCGTCAACATCTGTAGGAATCTTGCGTGCGGTTGCCACTGCTTCGTCTAGCTTTCCTAATTGGAAGCTTTCATCTGCTAGCTGTAATATATTTTGCGACCATTCTTTTAAAAAATGATCCACTTGTCCACGTAGCGGATGATCTTCCGGCACTTCTTTTACCAAAGCGATCGCCTGTAGCAAATCTTTCACTGTCTCCTTGGAGGCAGCTAGCTGGGCACAGTTTAACCGTACCGATGCACTTGCCAAAGGCCAAAAAATTTCCGGGCAGTTTGGCGCACTGGGTAGTTTTAGCAGCATCGCCATTGACGAAAATGCGATCGCACCAGGAACCAACGCTAGTAATAAAGTCCAAAGTACCCAACTTTTCGTCCAACCTGGTAACTTACCCGAATTACGCGGTTTAATAACTGGTGACTGACTGTCTAAAGCGACTTCCGAATTATGTTCCTTTGAGCGCTGTACAGATTTCACAGTAGAACCAGCAGCTGGGACATCAGACAAGCGATCGCTAAATTGCTGCCTTCGGGATAATTCTGCTATCTTATCTGGCTCTTTTGCTATTGACCAACTATCTGGAATGTCCCGCTCTGTCATTTCTCACACCACAATAATCGAAACTTCCGTTGTTGCCATAGTAACTTTCTCGTTAGGAAAAAGCTAGCTTTTAGGCGACCTTCTTTCTACCGTTACCATAAATCACCACAATTCAAAATGCTGTTTTATACTACACCGTTGCAGAAGATTCTCCTTGTAAATCAGCAATAAGTTGAGTTAAGTGAGCGCTACTTGCTTGGTAAACTGTACCACAGAAATCACACGTTGCTTCCGCACCGTCATCTTTAGCAATCATATCTTCGAGTTCGGCAACTCCCAACAATTTTAATGCCCCTAAAACGCGTTCAAAAGAACAACCACAGTGGAAGCGAAGGATTTGGGTTTCCGGAAAGATATTCAGACTCATATCCCCGAGAATATCTTCTAAAATTTCTGGCAAAGTCTTACCTGCTTGTAACAAAGGTGTAAATCCTGATAAAGCAGCCACTCGTGATTCCAACAGTTCCACTAAAGTGTCGTCTCTTGCTGCTTTTGGCAGAACTTGAACGAGTAACCCTCCTGCTGCTGTTACCCCTTGTGCACCTACAAATACACCTAAAACCACAGCTGATGGTGTTTGTTCCGAAGCTCTGAGGTAATGAGCCACATCTTCCCCAATTTCACCGGATACAAGTTCTACCGTACTAGAATAAGGATAGCCGTAGCCGATATCGCGCACGACATATAAATATCCCGATCCTACTGCACCACCGACATCTAGCTTACCTTTGGAATTTGGAGCCAATTCTACATCTGGGTGTTCAGCAAAGCCGCGTACAGTTCCATCTACACCTGCATCTATCAACATACCACCTAAAGGTCCATCGCCTTTGACTCGGACGTTGACTCTAGACCCTTCTCGCTTCATACTTGAAGCCATCAACAATCCTGCTGTCATCGTCCGCCCCAGTGCTGCGGTGGCTACATAAGATAGCTTGTGACGCTGCCTTGCTTCTTCAGTCAAACGTGTGGTGATTGCACCAACTGCACGAATTCCACCTTCTGCTGCGGTGGCGCGAATTAATTGATCCGCCATGAAAAATCTTACCAATAATGTAATGTTTTACTAAGAGAAAACTCAGAATGTTTAGTATAAAGCGAAAGGTTGGAGTGTCTGCAATACAGGGTATTACAAGACTTTTCTTTCCTGGTAATACTGCCTCACTGTCTAGGAGTGATCCATAAAAATAAATGCCCAGCCGTATTGGGGAATATTGCGCGAAGCTC
>JAQYWO010000178.1 GCA_029379215.1 Rhizonema sp. PD37 | reverse complement strand
AGTAAAATATATTTCCTACCAACTTATAGAAGTTTAGAAAAATTCTCAAGACGTGAAACAAGGACTGAAGTTATGAACCCGCTGCCAGGAGAACACACGAATAGTCATTCTGTAGAACCAGCGTCAGCCTGGTCAATTCAAGAGACAAACCGACTTCAACATAGTAATACAGAAATTGGTGAAATCAACAGCTTAGCTAAAGTCAGAGACATTCTTGTGGGCGAGCAAATGCGGGAGGTAGAGAAGCATTTTACCAGACTAGAGGAGCGTTTTGTCAACGAATGCGTCAGCTTGCGAGATGAAACAAGAAAACGGTTAGATTCACTAGAAGTATATCTGAGAAAAGAGGTGGAGTCTTTAACAGAAAGACTTAGAAACGAGCAAGCAGAACGTGATGAGGCAGTGAAATCACTTGTAGACCAACAGAGTCACTTAGCTATTTCTATACAAAAAAAGCTAGCCGAATTTGAGGAACAGACAGCTGCTAGTCAACGAGATATTCGTGAACAGATTTTTAATCAATCTAAAAATACACAGGATGATTTGAGGCAAAAATCTGAGGAAATCATGGCTTTACTACAAAAAGAATACCAAGAATTACGTAAAGACAAGACAGATCGAGCTACTCTTGCCAAGCTATTTCAAGAGCTAGCTTTTCGTATTAGTTCTCAATAGTAAAGATGTTCTTATCTTCTGAAAGTAGGCGATCGTTTGTAGTTAATCATTAGGTAAATATTCAACCGTCACTCCTTCGGGTATGCCAGTTACCAGAGAGCGGAAAAACGCTTCATAAGTCTTGATGTCACGATTAGTCCTTTGGGTTAAATGCTTAAATTATTGGTATTTGCAAATAACTAATAACTGATTAATGAGTAATAATTCTTCAGCAAATAACGCTAGTGTAACCAGTGAGGAACTGAGTGAACTCCGTAGTTTGCTACTCGGTATTGAACCTACTAAACTTAACCAATTTTACGAACGATTAGAAAACAGTCAAATAACAGCAGAAGAGATTAGTCGCTTGCTTCCAGAAGCAGTTATTTTGCGGACAATCCAAGATAAACAACTTAGTGAAGCAATAGTACCTACCGTTGAACAATCGATTCATGCTTCTATAAAAAAAGACTTAAATATCCTGGCACAAATCATGTTTCCTATCATCGGTCCTGCCACTCGCAAGGCTGTTGCCACAGTTCTGGAGGAAATGATTCAATCAATGAATAAAACTCTGGAACATAGTTTATCTCCACAAAGTTTTAAATGGAGATTAGAAGCACGACAAACAGGGAAGTCATTTGCTGAAGTAGTGCTTCTCCGGACGCTGACTTACCGAGTGGAACAGGTATTCTTAATTCACAAACAAACCGGATTACTACTGCAACATTTGGTGGGTTTGCGGGTAACAGTTCAAGATCCAGATCTTGTTTCAGCTATGTTGACAGCTATCCGAGATTTTATTAAAGACTCGTTCAGTATCCAAAAAGAAGACGCACTACAGACTTTAGAGTTTGGAGAACTGACAATCTGGGTTGAGGAAGGACCACAAGCAATCATAGCAGGTATTATTCGCGGGAATGCGCCTCAAGAATTAAGGTCAGTTTTTCAAGAAGTAATAGAAAAAATTCACTTAAGACTAGGTAAAGAATTTAATGCTTTTCAAGGAGATACAGAGCCATTTGTAGTCAGTAATCCTTACCTTGAACTTTGCTTGGAATCTCGATATGAAGTGCCAGCCAAAAGACATTATCCTTATGTATGGACTTTATTCGGCACAATGGCGATCGCCTGTGGTATTTGGAGTTTTTTTGGGATTCGAGATCAACATCGTTGGAATACCTTCTTAGAAAAGCTGAACTCTCAGCCTGGAATTGTGGTGGTTCAAGTTGGTAAGCAACATGGGAAATATTTTATTTCTGGGATGCGCGATCCATTAGCAGTAGATCCAAACATGCTAATTGCACAAACTAATCTTAATCCCAAAACCATTATCAGCGAGTGGAAACCTTATATATCATTAGAACCAGGATGTGTTAATAAAAGAGCAGAGGAATTACTACAACCTCCAAAAACAGTAACTTTTACGAATGACAATGGCATTCTTCACGTCAGTGGTTCAGCCCCGCGTGGATGGATTTTATCAGCAAGGAATTTATGGCGTTTTATTCCCGGTATTATTAAATTTCAAGATCAGAATCTCATTGAACTAGAATTCAATCAATTGGAGTTGTATAAAAGGCAAATTGAACAAGAAGTCCTTTTTTTCTCAGAAGGGACAACACAGTTATTGCCAGGTGAAGATAAAAAGCTTCAGAATCTGGCGATCGCAATGCAAAAACTTTTGAAGGCTGCTCAAAATAGCAATCAGGATGTGCGTCTTCAAATCTTAGGACATACCACTTCAAGTGGCTCACAACAAACAAATACAATCCTCAGTCAAGCCCGTGCTAATGAAATCCGATCTTATCTTGCTTCTACTGGAATCAACAAAAGCTATTTTAATACTGTAGGTATGAGTTTTGGTCAACCTTTGGGATCAGTATCGGCGAAAGATGATGAATCTAATCGTCGGGTATCTTTCAGAGTACTTCTGACAAATACCAATAAGTAGGTCAGTTAGAATAAATAAGACTTTTTGTTATGGTTGTAAGTAATTATTATTTGAAACTAAAAAATCAAAATATCTGTGCCAAGATATCAGCAAGAACGTTATTTTGCCTCGTATTAACGTAAATATCGTCGTTTAGCTCGGTAAACTTCTACCGCCGTCTACTAGTAATAATAGTTAAATTTATTTTTTGGAAGTCTTTTGGGTTTTATAAGAAAACTCGTTGAAAACCCTTAAAGATGTGTTTTTCCGCCACGCTCCAAAACACATCTGTGCTTTAGATAAGGGATGAAAACGCTTATTGCCCTTTAGGGCTGAGTGATCCCATATTTTGAGGCATCTGGAAGCGTATCTAAAAACTCTTCTATTACTTGTGTCATGGTCTTTTCTTTGTCTGTAGCATATAATTTTAACTTATTTAATCTTTTATCAGATAAACGTATTCTGATTGAATTATTTTTCACTTGTATCACCAACATGGATACAATCAGGTTAACATAGAGATAACAAAAAAGACAAGGAGGTGATGATATTTGCTAACAAATTACGTGTACAAGTTACGTCCTAACGTTACTCAGTCAAGCAAAATGGATCATTGGATTGATATGCTAAGGTCTAGTTACAACTGGAATTTAGCTGACAGAATTGCTCAGTACAATCAACAATTTATTCAAGGCGATTATTGTGATATCAGAACTAAGGCGAAAGCTTGCCCATTAACGTGTTTTGTTAGCAAAAACGGTGCAAGTGGTGAACCTTGGAAAAATAGTAAAGTTGATCACGAAGGTAATCTTAAAAATCCACGTCGTAGTGTTCTTGACATTCAAATAACAGCATTACCGGAACTGAAAAAAGCTAGACCTTGGTATGCGGAAATTGACTCTACTATACTACAGCAAAACGTTAAACGATTAGATACTGCTTACAAAAATTTCTTTGAAGGCAGAAGGTTCCCTAAATTTAAGAATCGTTCTACCTTCTCATCCTTTACTTACACAATGGGAATAAAAGTCCAGGGAAATAAAATATATCTGCCTAAGATAGGTTGGATGAGATTTTTTAATTCTCGACCAATCCCCACTGGATTCACAATCAAAGCTGCAACTATTCGTCAACGTCAAGACGGATGGTATGTATCACTCAGAATTGAGGATAAGACAATCCCAGATTACATCTCTAAACCATTAACAGAGATTAAATCTGTGCTAGGTTGCGACATGGGAATTATTAAACTTGTTCATTTGTCAGATGGTCATCAGATTAAAAATCCCAAATTTGCCACCAATAAGAAAACTAAGCGAACATTAAAAATTAGACAACGTAGAGTTAGTCGGAAAGTTAAAGGTAGTACAAATCGTCGAAAAGCGGCTATTAGAGTTGGAAAATTCCACAAAAAAATAGTTGATAAGCGACAGGCTTACCAATGGGAAGTAGCGAAGTTAATTACTGACAGAAAGGTTGATGCTATTGCTGTTGAAGATTTAAATACATCGGGAATGCTTAAACGTTGTCGAACAAAAGTTGATGAGATAACGGGACATTTTTTAAAGAACGGTCAGAGTATAAAAAAAGGTTTAAATCGTAGTATTTCTGATGCTAGTTGGAACGAATTAACTCAAAAAATCGAGTATATGGCTGGGAAGTCAAGAAAGATTTTAATTAAAGTTAACCCCAAGCATACAAGTCAAAAATGCAATGTTTGTGGTTGTGTTGATGCAAGCAGTAGGGACAAGGAGAAGTACATTTGTTTTGTATGTGGGCACATAGCACATGCTGATATAAATGCAGCAAAAAATATCAAAGAACTAGCTGTGACGTACATAGCTAGTAAAGTACTTGGGGACTCCAAGGAACTTGAACCACTCGGTTCTAAACGCCCGAAACAACGTAAGGAGATGAGCCAGTGCGTTGGCGGGGTTCCCCCGCTTGAAGCATCTGGCGTATCAGCACGCTCTATGAGCAAACGTGTTGAGCCTGGGAACCCTAGCAATGGGGATATTAAGGCAGCAATGTTTTAAGAATCTCCGTGGCTTTAGCCCGGAGAGTGTCAAAGTACTTAGCTCTGTTGCGATTGGACCACATGAAAAAGCCAGTGATGAACAGTGCAGAGGGGACAAGACCAATGAGGACATACAGACACCGTAGCCCGAGTCCACCATAGCCACCATTATGTAGAGAGAGTAGTGCATTGCTTATTCTTGCTGGTAGGAGAGCTTTTAGAGCATTGTCCACCTGCAATACTTTTCCGGTGTACTGATCGATATAGACTTGACTACGACCATAAACATCTGTATCTTGAGGTAACTTCTTTGATACTCGAAAAATATCATTAGGCTGATGAGGCAGGATAACAAGGGTGGTTTGTCCCTCTGGTAAGGCGGTGTCTGCTATCTGTAGGATTTCCTGCAACCGCAGCGGAGCTTGATTTACTACAGCTATTGAGACAGGTAGTGTTGGTTTAGAGGTGTGAGTCAGCCAATAAGTCACGCTTTCAAACTGGCTACTAAATACCATTGCCGCTCCAGTTGAAGCAATGAGGAGCAGAAATACTGCGGATAAGAAACCTCCCACTTTGTGGAGATCGTAGGTGAGTAAGGGAGCTGGAGCTTTCCTGCGAATCCAAAAGCCTAGGCTTGGCTTTCGCCATCCCGGCCAAACAGCCAACCCGCTCACAACTAACACCAAAAGCAACAAACCACAGATCCCGACGAACTGCTCACCCACTTCTTCAATTAGCAGAGAGTTGTGAATGCTATAAATGAAGCTCATCAAGGTATGCCCCCATTGCTGTGATCCCAAGATAACTCCGCTATAGGGATTAACGAATACATCAATCAACTCATCGCTGTTAGAGCTTAACCCCACCTTATAAATTCCCTCAGCAGTGCGAGGTAGGATGATAGTATTCAGCTTCATATCAGGAAAGGCAGAGCGAACGGTGTTCAAAGCCATTTCTGGCGAGAGGCGCTCCCTTTGAGGCAAGACTTGCATAAGTTGAGAATTGAGCAACTGGTCAATCTCTCGATAAAAGACCAAGGTACTGCCTGTTAAGCCGATTACTAAAAGCACCAAACCAAGCATAACTCCAATCGAACGATGGATAAGTGCTAGGGTTCGTAATTTCATAGTCAGGCTCTCCTTGTAAACTCTACCTTTTGATCTACTTGACTTTTTAAAGAATCAGAATTGAAAGGACACTGTTCCAAGTACTATCAACGGTGCTCCAGGCAGCAGACCATCTCCACCAACTTGGTAATAGTTAACACCAAAGAGATTCTTTATATTCAACGCAACTTTATAATTATCTCGTCTATAGAAGACGGCAACATCAGTCCTTACATAGTTAGGAAGCTTAAAAGCATTCGGCAGTTCTGCTTGCCGTTCTCCTACATAGTATAACCCTGCTCCAAATCCTAACCCATGCAAATTGCCTTTCTGAATTTCATAAGTTGTCCATAAACTGGCGCTGTGTTGCGGTGCATTATCCAATCGGTCACCAACGGGAATTACGTTGTCTTTAGTTATAACAGCATCTGTGTAAGCGTAAGTAGCGATGATATTCCATCCGGGTAATACTTGCCCTGCTATGTCCAGTTCAATGCCACGGCTTCTCTGTTCGCCCGTTTGAATGCTGAACATTCGATCAACTGGATCTGGTGTGAGTACGTTCTGACGAGTCAGTTGGTAGAATGCCAGCGTTCCTGAAAGCCGATTGTTGAGAAATTGCTGTTTAACTCCAACTTCAAATTGCTCACCAGTTTCCGGTTTGAATTGTTGATCTGTCCGACTTCTACCAGTGAACTGGGGGTTGAACGAGTTCGACCAGCTGAAATACACCGATGTACTGTCAGTTGGTTGATAAACAATACCAACTCGCGGTGAGAAATGACTGTTCGATTGCTCATTAAGTGTCCGGTTAGTTCGGAGATCATCGTAGGATGAGTCATTTAAGTCAAGGCGACCACCAGCAAGAAGTTTGAGGTTGGGTAGAAGATCGATAAGATCTTGAAGGTAGATTCCGAGATTGTCTGAGCCATACTTCTGAGCGGAATCCGGTGTGAAATTTCCGATGAGCGCATCATATTTTGGGTTAAAGATATTAATTGGATCTACTGATGCAGTGAGAAAATCGTAGCTGTATCTGTAACGAGCTAGCTCCACTCCTACCAAGACATTGTGGTGTAAGGCTCCAGTGTTAAACTTGCCGAATATTTCATTTTGCAGGGAGTAGTTTTCTTGTTCTTCATGGGACTTAGAAGCGGAGCGCTCAAGCGTTTGACGGTCATCCTGTAGAGAGTTGAAATATATAGCGTGGATATCTCCGTTTGCTAAAATTGCGTTAAATCCCTGCCTGAAGCGCCAGTTATCATTGAATTTATGCTCAAAGTTGTAAGTAAATGAATTTGCTTCAACATCCGCATTATTAAAGCCTGGTACTCCTAGAAATCTATTTCTCGGGAGTCTTAAAGATTCACGCTCAAACGGAAACCCAAAATCTGAGACAAATTGGTCGTGTTGATGCTCAAACTCAGTGGACAACTTGGTTCGGGAATCAATTTGCCAACTCAGTGCTGGTGCAACAAAGACATTTTCATTGCTATTGAAATCGCGGAAACTGCCAGCATTTTCATAGGCAAGATTGAGGCGATATGAGAGAGAGCGATCAGAGACAAGCGGTCCTGTAAGATCAATCGTCGGGCGATAGAAGTCGTAATTGCCAATGGTCAGGTTCGCTTCATAGTAAGGTTGGTCGAGAGGCTTTTTCGTTACTGTGTTGACAACTCCTCCCACGCCAAACGTACCGCCACCATACAAGACTGAGCCAGGACCTTTGAGAAACTCGACTCGCTCAACGTTTGCCACTTCACGAGGACTTAAAAAACCGTAATCTCGAAACCCGTTGCGGAAGTTTTCTGTCCTTTGATTAAACCCACGAATATAGAAACCGACTGAAGATAAGCCGCCATAACCCGGTCGGGGTAAGACACCGCTCACATTTTCCCCTACTTCGGAAAGACGCACCGCCTGCCGATCTTCAATTAGCTGAGATGGAATGACCTGAATTGACTGAGGAATGCTACTCAGTGGCACTTCTATCTTCGTTGCGGTGCTGGCACTTGGTACGCTGTACCTGCTTTCTCGCTCACCCGTCACCACTAGTTCAATGGGTTCATTAGTTCTATCTGATGGCTGAGTTTGTGGTGTTTTATTAATAGGCTCTTGCGTTCGTGACGTTTGTGGTTGCTGTTGCTGTGTGGAGGATGCAACGGTTGTTACCCCGAAGATTAGACCTTCATTACTATCAAATAAGTTGACAGTTGGTGCACCTGCTTTACCTTTCACTGTCACCTGGATACTATTTGTATCGTGATTGCTTACCGTTACTACCGTAATTCCACTAACTGGATTATCTTGACGAAAGGAATTACCACTAGTTAGGCGCACTTGAGCATTAGGAATATCTGCAACAAAGTTATTGCCCTCTATTTTAATTTTGGTTTGTAGCTTGTCAGATGTGCGAACTTCTAAGATGATTTCCAAACCACTCTTAGTTCGATTTAAGCGTACCCCTGTCACTTGTGTAACTTGATTTTGTTGAGTCTCCTGCGTTAATAAAGAAGGCAGAAGGCAGAGGCTTGATTGCTGAAGGTTTCGTTCAGACGGGGATTCTGACCCCGTCTGAACTCTAGCCACTGAACTTCCGTTCAATGGGGATCTTAAACCTTTGTTCCCTGCGGTCACGGGCAGAGAACAGGAGTCAGAATTCCCTTCTGCCTTCTGCCTCCTGCCCTCTGCCTTTCCTAACAAGTCTTTGACACTAGTGTGAGGGCGCGGGATGTCACTGATTTGCGGAATCTCAGTAATGGGTACTTGATTTTTTACCCTTGTATTTCTTGGGGCAATGACCTGATCAGCCTTAAAAAGCCCGACTTTTGTGGAGTTTGCTATTGGCTGCATATCTCTTGCTACCGTATCCACCCGAGCCAATATTTGTTCCATCTCTGCTCTTGCTGGCACTGTTGTCAGCACACTGATGGCTCCTACTATGCCAAAAAAATAACCGATTTGCTTTAGTTTCAACATCTCCTTCCACACCACAATTGACGAACAGGGAGCAATCCCTATTAAGTATTAACTTTTAAGCCCAAATTGCCCCGAACTTGACCTAATGCGCTGTAAATACGCCGACATAATTAGCCTACCAATGTATAAATTGAATGGCTTTTGGCTTACTGTCTTTCAAACTACACTCATTTATTTGGAACAATCAATGTAAAAGGTAATCTGCTATTGACTTTTATCAAAATCTATCATGCATAAGTTTTTCTAAGTTATATTATCCTGCTTAACAGATATCTATAAGAATTTCAGATTGAGGACAATTCTGTCAAATGACGAGTTGTCAAACTTGTTCTTGGCTACCATTAATGACCAAATATTGGCAAAAACTCAAGGGCAATCCCTCCTTTCCCTGCGTCGCAGGTAGTTAGTTAAAAAAGTACTTTTTTTGACAATTTAATTGATATCAACATTGATGGCATTAAGTGTTCCACGCAATGTTTCTAGTAGGATTGGCTAAAGAGAGAGGCTAATCGAAGCATTAATCTCTTAAATCAATCACTTTCTATTTGTTTATGTAATACAATTACTACAAACCTTAATTTCTCTTAGCAAATTAAGCTTGGCAATGAATTTAATTGATATGTATCCCAAGCATAACGTTATAAAATCTCTAAAATCATTCTGAATTCTTGAAGAAGGCAGAAGGCAGAGGGCAGAGGGCAGAAGGTTTCGTTCAGACGGGGATTCCGACCCCGACTGAACGAGAGCCACTGAACGGACGTTCAATGGGGGTCTTAAACCCTTGTTCCCTTCGGTCACGGGCAGAGGGCAGGAGTCAGAATTCCCTTCTGCCTTCTGCCTCCTGCCCTCTGCCTTTCCCGATAAAAGTGAATTCATCATTGATTACTGACGCCAGGATTGCAGCATATTTATACCAATTCTGTATGAAGATGACATTATTAGGAATCGAACTGTAGTTCCACGAAGACATTGGGAGGATGTACAGCTTCATACAGAAACGGTATTACGTAAAAACCACAGATAAACATAAAAAAATTTATGTTTATCTGTGGTTAAAGTTGAAGAGAGCGTTGACATATAAACTGGCTTATATTAACGCTTAAGAACTGCTATGAACCTAGACGGCGGCGAAGTAAACTTTAGCTTTCACTGGATCGGGAACCATCGTTTGGTCGCCTGGTTGCCAACCTGCAGGGCAAACTTCGTCAGGGTGGGACTGTACGTATTGAATGGCTTGCAATGTCCTCAAGGTTTCATCGACATTGCGACCAAAGGACAGGTTGTTGATAGTAGCATGCTGAATAACACCATCTTTGTCAATGATGAACAGACCACGCAAGGCAACACCAGCCTCTGGATCGAGAACGTTGTAAGCCGCACTAATTTCTTTCTTAATGTCGGAGATTAAGGGGTAGTTGAGGTCTCCCACACCACCTAATTTGCGATCTGTCTGAATCCAGGCCAAATGGGAAAACTCGCTATCAACGGAAACACCAAGGATTTCGGTGTTAAGTTTTTTGAAATCTTCGTAGCGATCGCTAAAGGCTATGATTTCAGTGGGGCAAACAAAGGTAAAGTCTAGGGGATAGAAAAATACGACGACATACTTACCGCGATGATCTGAAAGTTTGATTGTCTTAAATTCCTGATCCATTACAGCGGTTGCTGTAAAATCAGGAGCCTGTTGACCTACACGGAGGCATCCTTCTGCTGAGTAAGTGAGGGGCATTAACCTAATTTTCCTTCAACTTATATCTAGTAGTGTTGGGTTCGGGTCAGGTAAAATTCACCCTTCTACGCCATCACAGTTTAATTACGATCTGTTACGACTATATCATAGTCATAACGATTTTGAGTAATAATGGTTGATTTAGATACAAGAGAATGGTTGCTGACCAATGGCTTGGGAAGTTTTGCCAGTGGTACAGTTTCTGATGTCCGTACTCGCACTTATCACGGTTGGCTATTTGCTGCTCAAAACCCTCCTTCAGGACGCACCCTACTGCTTTCTCACTTAGAAGCAAACTTAGAAGTAGGAGGAAGAGTTGTGCCAATAGGGACAAATTTTTGGAGTAGTGGTGAGATTGAGCCAAAGGGTTACCAACTATTGCGCAGTTTTGATATTAACCCGGTGCCAAAATGGATTTGGGGTGAAGACGACTGGCAGTTAACAAGATTTTTAGTAATGCCCCACTTTGGAGGAGGGAGAGAGTGGGAGAAAGAAAAAGGGGGAAAACTCTTACGTGCATCTCTAAATCCCCCACTCCTTCCTTCCTCTTTTTGTCATCGCATTTTTATGAAGTATCACTATGAGGGTAAGGATGTTGCTATTTTAAAGCTGCGATTGCTCATAGCAGAGCGGGATTTTCACCATCAACAGAAAGAAATTCCAGAATTGCAGTTTGTACAAATACTGGGAGAACAGCAAGTCTGTCTGCAAGCAGTAGTATCCGGAAACTTCGGAACACCTTGGCACTTGTGCTGGACAAAGGGAGAATATAAATCAGATGCATTTTGGTACTGGAATTATGCTCTACTAGAAGAAACACACCGGGGACTGGGCGATCACGAAGATCTTTACAGCCCTGGTTATTTGAGTGTCACTCTTCAGCCCGGAGAAACAGTCACTTTAGAAGCAAGAGTCGGCTTTCCCGAAAAGCTATCGACGCTTACCTCTGTCTGCTTTACAGAAGTTGTAGAAGCAGAGCAGGAGAGGCTTCTGAAGATTTTTAAATGGGGCACTGGGAAGCAGGTGGAGCAGGGGAATAATTATGAGCCGGACTCATCTTCTTTACCTGTGCCTACTCTGACATCTCCCTACTTTCTTACCTGGCAAAAACTACTACAAGCAGCAGACCAATTTATCGTTTATCGAGCTTCTATTGATGGTCCCACAGTTATTGCTGGCTATCATTGGTTTAATGACTGGGGACGTGATACCTTAATTGCCTTACCTGGGTTAGCACTTGTTCCGCAACGCTTTGACTTAGCAAAAGGATTGTTGCAAACCTTAGGACATTATTGTTATCAAGGTCTTATCCCTAATGCATTTCCCGATATTGGTGGCGAACCTTTTTACAATAGTATTGATGCCGCGCTATGGTGGATTGAAACTTTAGGACTCTACTTGGAAGCCACCCAAGACTGGCAGTTTTTAGCAGAACAATATCCTATAGTACAGCAAATCTACAAAGCTTTTATTGGTGGCACGCGTTATAATATCCAGGTTGATTCCACTGATGGGCTGGTGGGTTGGTATGTCAGTGGTGTAGCTCTAACGTGGATGGATGTCGTTATTGAAGGGCGTCCTGTAACTCCCCGTTATGGTAAGCCAGTGGAAATTAATGCCTTGTGGTACTCAGCTTTATGTTGGGCTTCTCGCTGGGCGGAAATTTTGTGCGAGCAAGAAACAGTTGACAACTCGCTACGTTTGGCAAAGCAGGCGCAGCGTTACGCTCAACAAGCACAACAGGTGAAAGCCTCATTGCAAAAATTCTGGAATCCAAACCTGTGCTACTTATATGACAACATCGAGCCTGATGATCGCCGTAATTCGCAGATTCGTCCTAATGCCGTTTTAGCGCTTTCGCTTAAGCATTGTGCGTTTTCTTATCAACAGGGACGTCAGATTCTGATGCAAGCTCGTGTCAGCTTGCTAACTCCTTATGGTCTTCGCAGTCTCGCTCCTAGCGACCCAGAATATAGAGGAAAATACATAGGGAACCCCGAACAGCGCGATCTCGCCTACCATCAAGGTACTGTTTGGAGTTGGCTGCTCGGTCCTTTTATTCGTGCATGGGAACGTTTTTACGTAGATGAACCATTGCCTTTTGATTGGCAACCTTTATTGGAACACTTCTTATCTGCGGCCTGTCTTGGCTCAATTTCCGAGATTTTCGATGGCAATCCTCCGCATACACCAAAAGGCGCGATCGCACAAGCTTCGTCTGTTGCTGAGGTCATCCGCCACTTTGATATTTCTAAGTTTAAATCTAATTTATAGTTAGCTGATGTAGGTAGTTCACTAACTACCTACCTGCATGCCTGCAATCAAATTCTGTTCTGTTATATGTTTTGAAATTTGGGGAACTCGATCAAGTAGCTCACCGCAAAAAGTCCCAAGTCGCAGTATGTTCCCGCTTTCAATCCTCCCAATACTAAACAACCTGCTACTATTTGGACAATTATTTCATATTCAAACTCCCAGCTCTATAGCAAAATCTTATGACTTTGATTTTTGCTTAAAACCTTCTCATTGTTATATTTTTTTATGGCTCAGGTCGGAGTTGAACCAACGACCCCAGGCTTATGAGTCCCGTGCTCTAACCAACTGAGCTACTGAGCCATGTTCATTCAAATTCTTTTATAGCTTAGCACATAAATTTTGTCATTGCCAGCCTCTAACTCAATTATTTTTTATGATTAATCGAGCAATCAATATAGATTAAGAAGATAGAAGGCTGATTAATTGTCGAATGCGAGTAAAGAATCTCTGCTATGGCAATGAAAATTAATCACATGAAGTTTTCCTTCAATCCATAAGGTATTTCAAATCATTGCTGACACATGCATTCAGCTATCAAGGGTTAGTCAGGAAGTGAATTGTATAAACTTTTTTGAAACCCGTAACCCGCTTTACAAATTACAGGTGTTTTCATTTGCAAGACATATATCTAAATGTAGGGCATATTGCTGATACACCCATACACAGACATATATTGCATTCAGTTACAAATCACTCTCAGAAAGCTGATAGCTGAGAACTGATAGCTAAATGCTTTGACTACAAACGCGGGAGAAATGCTATTGGGTTGACAGCATCTTTGCCTGCTGGATGAACTTCAAAGTGGCAGTGCGGACCAGTGCTGAAACCAGTACTACCCATCAAAGCAATTGTTTCACCTTGATGCACTTGTTGACCAGCATGCACCAAAATCTTGCTATTGTGACCATAGCGAGTCATGCTGCCATCTGGATGGCGAACATCCACAACGTTACCGTAACCACCATTGTTCCAGCCTGCCTTTTCAATCACACCGTCTGCTGCTGCATAGACTGGTGTACCTGTTGAGTTAGCAACGTCAATTCCCTTATGCATTCTTCCCCAGCGCATACCGAAGCCGGAGGTAAGGACACCTTTTGCTGGCCACATGTAACCTGCGAAAGTAGGAGTTGTTTCGTCAATCGGTTTGGGTAAGTAGATATCCACTGCCGCTAGAGGCGGTAAGCTTGGAGAAACTGTGGTTCCTCGCCACTTCCCAAGAGAATCTGTGGTATCTATACTTCTTTGAGGTGTTGCGACCCTAGTGTCTGGTCTACTATCAGTAGGCCATAACTCTGGATTAATTGGTTCGTTAGCTTGAACTTGAACCCTCACTGGTTGGGCACGATAGTTAGACACCGGTCGAGGAACGGCAATTGGAACAGGCTGATAATTCGGGCTGGAAACTGGAATCTGCACCGATGTATCATTAGTCTCACGACTTGTTTGGGAAACTTCAGTTAAAACTGGTGTCGTAGATGAGTTTCCAGACTGTTGAACACGGTATTTTTCCCGCAATCTGTCAATTTCTGCTTGTAAGCTATGCAAACGGGGATTTTGTTTTTGTTTTACCTTGTTTACTGTCGGAACCTGTTTTGACTGGAGCATTTCAGCCATGGCTTGTGGAACTGGGGTATCACCACCCATTCCATAATAATTGGCAGTAGATGAAGTTGTTTCCGGCTTGACAAGAGTCGTTGCGACTGAATCTACCTGAATTTGGGGCGTAGCAGCAGCTGTCGGTACTAAAACGGGAACAATGGTGCTATTAGCAGCAACCGGGTTTGCGTTTGTGTTGGGAACCTTAGCAGTATTACTGGAGATAACAGCACTTGGAATAGCAGTGCCAGGATTTTCAACAGCAGGAATCGTCAATGTTTGACTGATGTGCAGTTGATTAGGATTAGTGAGATTGTTAGCCTTGATGATTTCTGGGACTGAAGAACCGAAATTGTTAGCAATTATAGCTAGTGTATCCCCAGGCTTAACTTCATAGGCTGTTGAAGTTAAGGGTGCGGCAACTGCTGCTGTAGCAGGTGTGGTAGAGGGCACTTGCCCTGCCATTTGCGCGGAGGACTGACTCTGAGACTTACTCTGCTTTAACCTTGACACTAAGCTTGCTTTGCTGGTATTGGTCAAAGGTTGTGGTTGTGGTTCTGTTGCATTTGCAACCGTGTTTGTTTGTGGTGTTTTTTCAGCCACATTGATCGGTTGCATTAAAGAAGTCGTGCTTCTTGATAAATTTTTAGTATCCCCAGACTGCAACTGGACCAAACTCTTTCTTAAACGATTCGATTTTTCTTGTAAGTTGTTGAGTGCAAACTCTTGCTGTGCTTTTAATTGAGCATTAACTGTACCAAAACCATTCACTGTTTGCTGTTGCGAAACTAGAGATAAGTTTTGACCACCAGTGACTTTATTAGTATTAGTACTATAGAGTGTTTGTACTGTTGGCAGCGGGTTACTGGCTATAGTCTTTGTTTTTGGGTACGAGCTTTGGATTAATATCGGTCCAGAAGTGTGTTGGGAAAGTTCTTTTGCTGCTGCTTGCCATTTAGCTCCAAGCCCTGCAACTTGTGAAATTGCTGTGGGTTCGATTATGGCAGGATTTTCAGGCACACTCACTGATGCGACATCTGGCGTTCCTAGCAACTTTGTGGGATGAAAATTCACCTCATTATTGGCTGCAGATGGAATGATTGAGTTGGTGTTTTGAGCGACAGTAGGTTCCGCAGCTTGGGCTCGATCGCTTTGTCGAGTCACCAAAAGGCTGGTTGCTCCCATTGAGATTGCCAAGCCAATCATCGCGGCTTTTCTCGGCACCCGATAGTTAATCCGTGGATTAAGTGCATTTATCTGCTCTACCGGAGCATCATCGCTTGGTGTGTTTTCCTGCACAGCCTTTTTTCTCCTTTTTAATGCTCGTTTCAAAGACGACCTCCTAATGATCGCTAGCGCTTAACTGACCTCGGTTTTTGAGTTCCATACTTATTTGTGATCTAAATCACAAATTTCTCTAGATCGAGATCACAATCACCAGAGATACTTACGCAAGATTAACCTGCTTCTGGTAATTTAGACAAGTTCATAATGCTTTACAAAAAATAAATTTTTGTTTGAACTTGTCTGTTCTACTCTTCATAAATTCAGATTGTTTTTCTTTACATTTAATCCACAGTTAGGGGCGCGTCTTCCTCTGAATAGGTTTCAAGGTGTGGGTAACTCTCCAGTTTACATGGTGTCGTCAACCCTCCAACACTTGAAAATCGCTTCACTATCACGGCTTCTATCTGTGGACGTAAGTTCCTACTTTTCCCACACAGCCCGGAAAACACGCATCTACTAACCTACTTTTATGAATAATAGCAGTCAGACACTGGGACTTCACGGAAAACAATTGTACCTTGTTGTATATATCTTCTAGGTTTCTCCACTCAATCCGCTCTCTAAACACGTGACTTTACGTTGATTATTCCCAAAAAACAACTACATTCTCTCATCAGTATTCTTGCAAACCAGAAAAAATTATTTTCTTATAGAAAAGCCCAAATAATTGATATGAAGTGCTTTTAGAAGTTTTGTTCCTGAATATGAGCGCTTTTCAATTTATAAAAAGTTATCATTCTGATTCTCAAACTCTCCTCACTTTATATAGAAATTTCTTATGTAATTCTCCTACAAAATCTAAGTATTTTTTCTGACAACCTATTCAAGGTTACCTTATTAGGTATATTTTTAACAGAAATCTTACTGAAAAAAATTTGCTCAGGTTATAATCCTTAAGTACTAACCTTGGACGCAGTCTTTCTGCCACTTGTGAATGATGTCTTAGCTTCTTACTCTACGAGAATTTACTGTAAGTAACCCAATTGACGACGTGCTTCAAATAAACTGACAGCAACACTTACTGAAAGATTTAAGCTGCGAACATTAAGTTCGCTCATAGGAATATAGAGAGTAGTCTCACAAGAAGTTAAAACTACAGGTGCCAAGCCAGTCGTTTCACTGCCAAACAGCAGCCAGTCGTCAGATTGAAACTGAAAGCTTGCGTAATTGTAACTTCCTCTAACGCTGAAACCTAGCCATCTTCCTCCACGTACTTGATGGACTGCTTTAAAAGCCTCTAAAGATTCGTGATAATGTAGCTTCACGTAAGGCCAGTAATCTAAACCAGCTCTTTTAAGGTAGCGATCGCTAATTTCAAACCCCAATGGTCCAACTAAGTGCAATTCTGTACCTGTAGCAGCGCAAGTTCGAGCAATGTTACCAGTATTTTGAGGAATAAGCGGGTTGACTAAAACGACCTGAGGCATTTGCAGTAAGTTTTAATGTATTGAAAATCAACTTATCAAATTTTCCAAATCTATCTAAAGACGGAAGGCAATGATAGTTTTTTTTAATTAATGGTACGAGGGCGAAAT
>JAQYWO010000177.1 GCA_029379215.1 Rhizonema sp. PD37 | reverse complement strand
GTTCTAAATCCTACATTCTATCGTTTTTTTTTCATTTAAGCCAAAATGATTATAGTCACAAACCTTAGCATATTAATTGACTTACCTTTTATTGTCAACAACCATTAAGAAAAACTAAGCAAGCTCGGAAGTAAGTAGACAGTTGGTGTCAACTGTCCACTGTCAAAACGCGCTCTTTCTACAAAGAACTACAGAGGCTTGATAGCAGCAATACTGCTATGTAATTCGTATCAAGAAAAAACAAGCGTTGTGGGTATAAAACCTAGTTTCAAAAAATACAGGGAAGAGACGCTCCGCCTCTTAGACAAAGGGTTCAAACTTCAGTCCCACGCTTAAAAGCATGGGTGCCATGACTTATAGCTAGGTGAAAGGATGCTATGTATCCCCATTCCTGTTGCGGTTGGCACTAGTGGTTGTGGTAACTTCCAACTCATCATATTTCTTAACTTTGTATATGATCGTCGAGAGTAGCCAACTCAATATAAATATGCCGATAATTAAGTAGCCAATTATGCCAAAGTTCTCACTTAGTTCGCCGATGAAATCCCAAAATGGACCTTTTAGTTCTAATTGATCGCTAATAATACTTAAAGCCTCAATTCCACCAACGACCACAGCCACTAGTACAGAGACAAGAGTGATTGTTAGATTGTAGTAAAGTTTGCGGATTGGTTTTACGTAAGCCCATCCGTAAGCGCCAAGCATCAAGATGCCGTCGGTGGTATCAACCAGTGACATGCCAGCAGTAAACAAAGCTGGAAAAAGTAGGATCGACCAAATTGATAAACCTTTAGCTGCTTGAGTCGCAGAAATTCCTAACAATCCTACCTCTGTTGCCGTATCAAAGCCTAAACCGAAGAGTAAACCCAAAGGGTACATTTTCCAACTGCTATCTATCAACCGGAACAAGGGGCGGAAAAAGCGACCCAACAACCCACGTTGGTTCAATAGTTCATCTAAGGATTGATCATCGTAGGTTCCTCCCCGCTTCACACTTTGGAAAGTCTTATAGACATCCCAGAGAACCACCATATTAATCGCTGCAATGATTAGTAGGAAAAGTGCAGACACGGTAGTACCAATGAGTCCACCAACTTTTTGAAAACTGGGAAAGTCCTTCTGGATAGTCGCGGCAGTTAAGGCGATCGCACTAGAGGCGGCTACGACAACAGTGGAATGACCTAGTGAGAAGAAGAAACCAACAGCAACCGGTCGCTTGTTCTCCTGCATTAATTTGCGTGTGACATTGTCGATAGCGGCGATATGATCTGCATCGACAGCATGGCGGAGACCAAAGGTATAAGCTAAGACAGCAGTGCCAAGTAGAACCGGATAGCGATAGAATGCAATTATGGCAAGTATCCAAACTATAATATTTACAGTTATTAAGAACGCATAAATATTGATAAGTTTGCGTCGAACGTTTCTGGAACTGTCATTGAAGATACGTAAAAAACCTGATAACATACATCCCTTCCTAGTAAGCATTCAGCTATATGCATTTCAAAGGTCAGAAAGAAGTGATTTGTGTAAACATTCACTTCTTTCTGAAGTCATCAAACAAGTCATACAAGCTGCGTAGCTCGAGACTGTAAGCTAAATGCTGATGTTTGATTGGTACAATCCTTTAATAAAACCTATAGGTGAAAAAAAGTACAATCCTGTAGGGGGGCATTTTGAAGTTTTATGTGTTTTCGGTAAATCTCGCTTTACGAGAATTTTCACAAAAGTATTAAATCATCCGGTACTATGATTTGGGTTTAATTGGTGGTTGGAGGTTGTCAATGTCTATTTGGCGTAAATATATCATTATTGCTCCTGTTTGCCTTAGTATTACTTTTATGGTAACGGCTTGCAATCAAAGCAAAATTTCTCAATGTCAGCAACTTATTGCGGTGGTAAACAAAGGTAGCGAACTCATTGATAATAATAAAGGAAAAAAAGTTACAACAAGCTTGCAATTAGTAAAGGATTTAGAAGCGACTACCAAAGATATTAAGGAGCTAGACATAAAAGATCCTAAACTTAAAGAATTCCAAAACAGTTACGCAAATGTGTTTGAGACATTTACTCAAGCGATCTCTAAAGCAGCCCAGGCTCTTAACTCTACGAACACGGTAAACCAGGAAGCAAGACATGCTTCTGAACAAATACAAAAGGATAGAGAAAATATTGATGCATCCCTCACACAAGTTGGCGCTACTGCTGGCAAACAATCGGATACATTAGCAAGTCAGCTCAATCAGTACTGTCGCCAGCCAGAATAATAGTCAGCACTTTAGCACTCAGTCAGGTGCAGTTACTCAAGGTCCTGATAATTTAGGAGTGCTGAAGTGCTCTCACACTGACGCCTGAAACTTAAAATCTCAAAAATCGTCATCGACAAAAAAATCAGCATCATCTGATGTAGATTTTCTCGGTACAGAACTATCAATTTCCAAAAGGGGTTGTATCAGTGCCATGCCAATTATGCCGACACCAGCACAAAAAGCTAGCACTAAACCTACCGGGATTTGAATAGACTCGAAGGTGAGAAATTTTATAGATACTGGTTGGGCATTTTGTACTGAGATGACTGCGATCGCCACTACCCAGCAAGCTAGAACTGTTGATGTCAGTAAATTAGCAATACTTCTCATAACATTATTACGTAAATACACTTATTATGTCAAATTTGTATCAATAAACATCAAAGGGTTGGGAATGGGTAATAACCTAAGTTACTGGGAGCAACATACTCATGTATGGTAATTGGTGAAAAGGAAAAAGTGTACTGGGAAGAAAGTAAGTTAGAGTTTATTGACAAATCAAATATTTTTCTTGACATAATGTGGTCGTCCTGATAGATTACAAAATTGTTGGTATAGCAGGCAAAAATACTCAATGAGAAGTCATTCCTTATTAAAGTTATTTAACTGTAAATATTTCATTAATTCATTTTTGAGAAATCGAGACAAGTTTCATATTATAAAGTACAAAAATAAATATTTATGTATTATCCTATTAACTTCGTTTTTTGAACTGAGCTTGACTAACACTTCAAATTCACAAATGACAGGTAATGCTCCAAGAGATACGCTTTGGCAAGAAGTTAAAAAATGTAGTACAAATCAGCAAAAGCTACATAGCCCAGATCCATGTTTATATGTTGATATTGACAATAAGTATGTCGTTGCCAAAGGGAGTAAGCCAGTGGACTATTTATTACTCCCGACTGATAAAATTTCCGGGATAGAAGCTCCTCAAATATCGCGGTTAAATTCCCAAAATTATTGGCAGTATGCATGGAACAAGGCTACAGAGAAAGGCTACATAAGTGCGACCGCACCTCAGGTACAGTCCCGAGAACAAATTGGATTAGCTATTAATTCACCACAAGCTCGTCATCAAGATCAGTTACATATTCATATGTCTTGTGTTAAGAAAACAGTTAGTGATGAACTAGATAAAGCTGAAAAAAGTCGTGACATTACTGATAAGTTTCAATCCCAAACTTACGTAAATTTAGATAATAAGAATTACAGTGTAAGATTGCTAAATAATGACTCTCTCAGTAATTCTAATAACCCTTTCTTGCTTGTAAAGGAATTTGTAGGCGAGAAAAAAATGGGGGAGCAAAGTATTGCTGTAGTCGGAAGAAAGCAGGGGGGATTTTACATCCTGAAAATTGCCAGTGATGTCCAAAACGGCTATAAAGCAGTTGCAGAAAAGTTACTTGACGAAGACTGTAGCACTCAAAAATAAAGATGGCACTAAAAAAAATGCAAACACCAAATATCTGAGAGCGGTTGTACGAGAGGTGACGAAGTCAGGCTGTCACCTCGGGGTTACCAAATAAACCCTCTATTGAGGTGGTTGCAAAGGAGTTGGTGGAAAAATGGGCATTTCTTGTGGAGGTAGCTGTCGTTCAACTGAAACTGGCACTAAAATTGGATAACTTTGTGTTTCCGCTCTCGCTTCTGGTTGGTTTGGCATTTTTGGCATTGGCTGTGCTGCATTGCTTGTGAGATTTTGAGGCGGGAAGGGAAGTGCGAGTTGGGCAATTTTCTGCATGACTTGATCAGCTTTTTCGGCAAGCTGGATGTCACCTTGTTCGCGGTATTGATTGCTGGCATGTTTCAATGCTAAGTTAGCTTTCTTGAAGTTGCCCTGTTTGTACCAAATCACTCCCAAGTTATAGTAAGCTGTAACATCATTAGGAATGCGGCGAGTTGCTTCTAAGTAAGTGGCAATAGCCTTCGGTGCTTGTCCTTGGAGACTGAGAAGACTTCCCAAATTATTGTAAGCTATGGGATTTTTAGGATCAAGCTGTATATATTTGTGATAAGTAGCGATCGCTTCTGGGATTCTTCCTTGCTCTTGTTGAGCAATTGCCAAATTAAAGTAAGCATTCGCATTACTGCTATCTAAACTAATTGCATGTTGGTAAGCGGCGATCGCCTCCTCTTTTTGTCCTTGTTCATACAGAGCCAAACCCAAATTATACTGGGCAGATGCCATTGTGGGATCTATGATTAGGGCTTGGCGGTAAGCAGTAATAGCAGCCTCTTTTTGTCCTTGTTTGTGCAAAGCTAACCCTAAGTTATAATAAGCCTCAACAATATTGGGATTAATCCTGATTGCTTCTCCATACTCTTGCACTGCTGCATTCAAACGATTTTGTTGCAACATGATATTGCCCAAATAATTACGTGCTAAGCCAATGTTGGGATCTCGCTGCAAGGCTTGACGAAAAGCGTATTCTGCTGCAAGTGAGTCACTGTGGTTATAGCGCATAACTCCTTGTTGATACAAGCTTGCTGCTTCAAGATCCTCAGAAGAGACGCTTTCTGCTAGTAATTTACTTGCGGGGAACTTTGTGATTGAGGGTACAATCAATTGTAAAAAAACAGACGACGCACATAGAAGTCCGATTAATGGTACCCGAATGACAGTTGCGAGGGTATTTCTCTTTGAACGACAGTAGAGCGCTACCTTGAAATATGTGAGAAACCACTGGCAATGTTGGTATTTTTGAGACATGAATGATAAACCCGCATTTATTGCTAGATGCTCTTTAAGTCAGAGTACCCAGCAGGCAGATGAAAATTAATATGTCCTCTGTTGAGTTTGCCTCTTTTTCATCAAAATATTACCACCCCCTAGACGGTTCGGATAAGTAGGGAAAGAAAAAAACCAATTGTCTATCAACTCTTAACCGAACTGCCTCTCTACTTCCCTGCACCCTTGTCTGCCTCAACAGATAAATTCGCACGCTCCGTACCGTATTGTCACCACCCCTACTCCTGTGCTTGTGGCAAAACCAACATTGCATCACCGAAGGAGTAGAATCGATATCGAGATGTTATTGCCTGGTGATATATATTTAACAACCGAGGCCGACCAATTAAAGCACTTACCAGCATCAGTAAACTGGAACGTGGTAGGTGAAAATTAGTAATTAAACCATCGACGACTCGCCATTGGTAGCCAGGATAGATAAACAAGTTAGTCTTGCCGCAAAATGGTTGTAAGTCTACCGATTGAGCAGCTCCTTCTAATGTCCGTGCTACAGTTGTACCTACAGCAATAATTCGACCTCCAGATGCTTTGGTGGCGCGGATCTTCTCTACTGTTGTCGAAGGCACTTCAATCCACTCTTCATGCATTTTGTGGGTACGCAAATCCTCTACTTCCACTGGGCGAAATGTCCCTACGCCGACATGCAGCGTGATAAAAGCTTGATCAATGCCCCGATCGCGTAAACGTTCTAATAATTCTGGGGTAAAATGGAGTCCGGCAGTGGGAGCGGCGATCGCTCCTGGATATTTGGCGTATACCGTCTGATACTGTTCGCTTTGGGCATCTGACTCAGTGATGTAAGGAGGTAGAGGCACTTCCCCGAACACGTCTAACAATTGGACTAAAGACATTCCCTCTGGAACATCAAATTGCAAGAAACGTCCTCCAGTCTCTTCATCTGTTTCTAGAACTGTAGCAGTCAGATGTTCGCTCCTTGCTTCAAAAATAATCTTTGTGCCGATTTTGAAGCGTTTTCCTGGCTTGACTAAAGCTAGCCAACAGTTATGCTGACGTTCTTCTAAGAGTAAAATCTCGATTTCAGCGCCTGTAGACTTACGACCGTACAAACGTGCAGATAATACTTTTGTATTATTCATTATAAGTAAATCCCCTGATTGTAGGATCTCCGGTAAATCACGGAAAATATAATCTAAGGGTGCCGTTTCTTGAACAGAATCAGTAATATTTACTACCATTAATCGAGAGCTATCTCTGGGAACTGCAGGGTTTTGAGCAATGAGATCTGGCGGTAACTCATACTCATAGCCAGATAAAGAACAGTCTAATTCGATGTCTTCCTCCTTAGGGTTATAAGTTGTATTTAAATTTGTTTTTTCTAGTTGCGGCTGCATTTAGATTTAAACTTTCACAAAACAAATTGATTGTAACTTTTCTATGTCATAACTGAACTTCAAGGCTTGATAATTCAATTTCATCCCTATACCTTAAGACTGATATGATTATGTAACACGCAAAGAACAATGTGAAAATTGGGTAAACCTCCCCATCGAAAAACGGGGATTTTTACCCTAGCGGTTACAGTACCCCTTACATCAATAATAGAAATGTCGGATTGGCTTTGATCCAAAGCATTAAGATGGAATACTTGTATTACCTGGCAAATGCCAGTCTAACTCTAAGAGTTGTTCAATTCTTGCACGGTAGACCCCGGATACCTGTTTCTTTCTTCACCGTAATCCATCAGATTGATGGATGGGTGGTGAGGATCAAACTTAAAAATCACATCTCTTACCATGAAGATCGGGACTTTCGGGCTTTCTTAAATGAGTTAGGAATTAGTTACGAACCGCAAATGCGAGTACAAATGGCATTTTGGAGTTTGGAGGCGGGACAATGCCCTGTTGACGTGATGCGTCGCTATCAAGTGGCGATCGTCTCTCATGGTAGCCCGGAAAAAGAGGAAATAGAGGCGTTCCGCCAACAGTTTGTGAGAGGATTAGGCTACTGCCCAGAAACGCTGGCGTAATTGCTGTTAGCTGTTAGGCATAAATTATACAGCGTCAAAAGCAGCCGGAATGTATTCCTGTAGTATTAACAGGTGTCCGGCAACTGAAGAACTAGCTATAGCTTGCTGGGTAAACGTCACCGCAGCAAGCTCTTTTGATTTTTGCTGACAGCAGATAATAGCAACATCAAATCGGCATGAGTAATCTGCTTTGTCAGGATAGTGAGCTAAAAACATCTGAGCTGTACGACAGATTGTTGTTTGCTTTTTAAGAGCGATCGCACTTCTTCCCCCTGCATCCCAATTGCCTGGACTGCGAGTTTTGACTTCGACAAATATTAATATGGGAGATGGGGAGGAACACTCAGAAAAATTATTTGTCCCTAACTCATCCTTTTGAGCAATAATGTCAATCTCTCCCTGGCGGTAACGCCATCGACGGTGTAGAATCCTCCATCCTTGGGATTCTAGCCATTGAGCTACTAGGTTTTCTCCTGCGGTACCGATATCGTGATAATTATATGGAGGATGTGCCATTAGCTAAAAATACAATGAATTCCTGCTTTAACAATCGGGTTTGGGCAAGTATACTCCGTGTATTGCTTTGGGGAGTGATTTGCATCACTGTAACTGTAGGTTTTGTGCCAACAGCTTTGGCACTCGACTATAATAAAGATAGTTTGCTACAAGCTGATTTCTCCGGACGTGACTTGACAGATTCCACCTTCGCGCACAGTAATCTCCGCTATAGTAACTTCAGCCACGCCAATCTACGCGGTGTCAGCTTCTTTGCTGCTAACGTGGAATCGGCAAATTTTGAAGGAGCTGACTTAACCAATGCGACTTTTGACTTAGCTCGCTTAGTCAAAGCGAATTTGACAAATGCAGTGTTGGAGGGTGCCTTTGCTACTAACGCCAATTTTGATGGAGCTATTATCGATGGAGCAGATTTTACTGATGTCCTACTTCGTCAGGATGAGCAAGACAAATTGTGTAAGGTAGCCAAAGGGACGAATCCTACCACAGGGCGCGATACCCGCGATACTCTCTTTTGTCAATAAAAATAATACTTCGGAATATCCTACAAGTTTAAATTGCCTTGGTTTATATAGCAATCTGAACAACAAGATTCCCGACAACTTTTACGAAGTCGGGAATCTGAGCAGGCGGGATTTTCACACATATTGCGGAGCATAGTTCTAGTTAGGCAATCACAAATCTAGCCTACACAAGCAGGCTAGATATTTTCAAGTATAATAAATTGCTATGTCAGCAACAAACAAAATTCAAGATGTGTGAAAACAGATACTATCTTTTACCGTTTATTCCAAAGTTTCCCTAGTATATTCTTTGAACTGATCGATCAACCGCCACAAACGGCAAACGATTATCAATTCTCATCTGTTGAAGTGAAACAACTCGCCTTCCGGATAGACGGCGTATTTCTGCCTATAAATAATGTACAGTCAACTGATATATATTTCGTCGAAGTCCAATTTCAACCTGATAAAAAATTATACTCTCGCTTCTTTGCAGAAATATTCCTGTACTTAGATAAAACCGAACTTACCAACAATTGGCGTGGAGTTGTCGTTTATCCAACTCGCAGTATAGATATAGGGGAAACACAGAGATATCTCGAACTACTTAATCAAAAGCGAATCAAGCGGATCTATCTTGATGAATTAGACTTAATCACAGAACAGTCTGTTGGAATTGAGACACTTAAGTTAGTCATTGAGCCTAATTCAAGTGCGGCGAAAAAAGCTAGGGAGTTGATAGAGCTTGCCAAGCAACAAATAGCTAATGAACTCATCCAGCGCGAACTTATACAATTAATAGAGACGATTATTGTTTACAAATTTCCCCACAAGAGTCGAGAGGAGATTGAAAAAATGTTGGGATTAAGCGAGTTAAAGCAAACTAAAGTCTATCAGGAAGCTAAGCTCGAAGGTAAGCTCGAAGGTAAGCTCGAAGGAGTTCCCTTTATGCTGAGTTTAGGTGCAACTGTGGAGCAGATTGCCGAGGCTTTAGGTTTAGATATCGAGCAAGTCAAACAGGTAGCTCAAAACAATTAGTCAAGTCAGTCATTGTGGAATACAAAGTACGTATTGGGAATGGCAATACGGATGTACGCCGTTGCCAAGGGTATCGCTGAGATTATGATGAATAAACTTATACTCAGCATGTGAAGAAGGGCGATACAGATGTGCGCCGTTGCCAACGGCATCGCAAATCTTGTCTACTTATAAATTGGCTGTATTGGTTCAAATAATCGAGTCAATACCGTAGCCTTTTCCAGCAGGAGCGAACGTACAGTTATCAACATGTAAATAATAGTCGAAATATTGGGCGTGTTCAAGATCCTGTGGTTGCAGAAAACGTCTATACAGTGGTCACACAATTGATTACATTAGGTGGCAATGCTGATTGAAATGGTTCAGGCTACACTCCATCTCTGATAATTGACGGATTATCAATCATAGGAAGAAACAATTGAACTCACCCTATCTAATTTCTCTCATTCAGCGCTGCCGTGCTTTTTGGTACCCTACAAGAGGTTTAGCGATCGCAGAAGCTTCTGTTATTGGTATCGTTGCTGCAATATCTGCTGTTTTACTCAAATTTGGCACACAATTGCTAGGACAATGGCGAGTACAGACTACTGAGACGTTACCTGCTTGGATTGTATTACCAACAATCGGGTTTTGCCTTGGATTTTTGGCTGGCTTTCTAGTCGAAAGGTTAGCCCCAGAAGCTAGTGGTAGTGGTATTCCGCAAGTAAAAGCAACTCTAGCTAATGTACCAATGAGGTTATCCTGGCGCGTCGCTATTGTGAAGTTAGTCAGTGCCACCATTGCTTTAGGTTCAGGAATAACTCTGGGAAGACAAGGTCCTACAGTCCAAATAGGATCTGGTTTAGCAGCAGGAATCAGTCATTTGGTTCCCACATCCCCAGATCATCGACGACAGATGATAGCTGCTGGTGCGGGCGCTGGTTTGTCAGCAGCTTTCAATGCTCCAATTACTGGCGTATTGTTTATCGTGGAGGAGTTACTCCAAGATTTATCAGGACTGACCCTAGGAACAGCAATTATCGCCTCGTTTATTGGTGGGGTTGTATCACGGCTATTGGGTGGTAGCGCTCTCCAACATCAACTGCAATCCACTGGCTATTCTAGCAGTTTTTCAGTTCCAGAAATCCCATTTTACCTAGTTTTGGGGATAATAGCTGGGTTGCTTGCTGCATTGTTTAATAAAGGTATCATTTTTAGTATTAAATTTTACAGACGATTCCACATGAGCTTACCTATGCGGGTAGCTGTAGCTGGGATGATATCTGGTATTGTAGTCGCTTTGCTACCCGTTTCCTTTCATAATACTAATAAGTGGGGAGAGTTTGTCCTTGCTGGTTCGGCTAATCCTTCTTGGGCAGCGATCATCTTTTTCGCTGAGTTTATCCTCACCTTAGTTGCCTTTGGGTCAGGAGCGCCTGGAGGATTATTTGCGCCTAGTCTGGTATTGGGTAGTACTATTGGTTACTTAGTAGGTGTCTGCCAATCTCACTTTTTAGGAGCTGCTTCCCCTATCACTTATGCTTTGGTAGGGATGGGAGCATTTTTTAGCGCTGTTTCCAAAGTGCCAATTACAGCAATTGTGATTGTATTCGAGATCACGATGGATTTTACTTTAGTGCTACCTCTGATGATTGGTTCTGTAACATCCTACTTGATAGCTGACAAAATATTCCCAGGGTCACTGTATAACAAAATTTTAAATTTAAATGGCATCGATATCGAAAAAGACAACCTTATAGAAGGAATATTGACAAACATAACAGCACAAGAAGTTATGGAAGAAGGGGTAGAAACTCTAGAGGCAGGAGTAAGTGTAGATGAAGCAGTGCAAGCTTTCTCCCGTTCTCAACATCGAGGCTTCCCGATTGTAGATGACAACAAATTAGTAGGAATTGTGACTCAAAGTGATTTACTAAAAATACGTGCTCGTAACTTAATAGGTAATACTTCTATCAGGGAAATTATGACTAGCAGTCCATTGACTGTTAGCCCTCTTGATAAGCTAAGCAAAGTTCTATATTTATTAGATCGATATCAAGTCAGTCGTTTGCCAGTTGTTGAGAGCCGGAGGCTAGTAGGGATTATTACTTATGCAGATATTATTAGCGCTGAAGCAAATCATCTCAATGGTAAGAACAGGCAAACTGGACCGCGACGAGAACCTTCTTATAGAGTTTATCAAACGCAATCGCCTAGCACAGGTACAGGTAGATTATTAGTACCGATAGCTAATCCTGACACAGCCGGAACTTTATTAGAAATGGCAGCAGCTATTGCTCGCGATCGCCATTATGAAATAGAATGTTTGCAAATAATTATTGTCTCCCGCAACACAAATCCAGCAGAAGCACACATCAAAACAACAAAGAGTCGGCGCTTGCTGCGACAGGCAGAATTTATGGGAAAACGGTGGAAAATTCCTGTTCATACGCAAATTCGAGTTGCTCATGATATAGCGTCTGCAATTCAGGAGATAATTGAAGAGCGACATATCGACTTGATGTTAATGGGTTGGAAGGGTAACACTTCTACCCCAGGTCGTATTTTTGGTGACGTTGTGGATACTCTAATTCACAAAGCCACCTGTGATGTTGTGCTGGTGAAACTAGGTGTCAACTACTTAACAGAAGAGGTTACAGGAGATTTATCTCTAGGATTGACAAGTAAATTATCCCCTAAAAAATCCTCTGTAACTTATTCGTTTAACCGTTGGTTCATCCCCATAGCTGGTGGCTCTAATGAATCGGTAATCATTAAACTCCTTCCAGCACTCATGAATTTAAGTAATAACCCACAACCAGAAGTTCATCTGGCTCAAGTATTTAAGCCATCTGAATCAAAGCCAAATATGGCACTTTTAGAACAAACCAGCCACCAGCTTCTTAATAACCCTAAATTGAATACCACATCAGTTTCCATGATGCCAGTTAAAGCTGATTCTGTTTCTGATGGAGTGATTAAGTTGGTGAAAACTGAACGTTATGATGTTGTCATTTTGGGGGCTTCAAGTGAGGGAATGCTACAACATGCAATTAAAGGCAGTATCTCAGAGGTAATCGCAACTGGTGTCGAAAGTACAGTGATTTTAGTCAGGGGGGCGATAAACAGTTAAAGTCTGTCTGGAAGGAGTTCCCTTTATGCTGAGCTTAGGTGCAATTGTGAAGCAGATTGCCGAGGCGTTAGGTTTAGATATTGAGCAAGTCAAACAGGAGGCTCAAAACAATTAGTCAACTCAGTTAATGTAGAATACAAAGCGCGTATTGGGGGGCGATACGGATGTGTGCCTCTAAGGGCATCGCCCAGATTATGACGAATAAACTTACGCTCGACCAAAATCAATTAACCTACCTACTATAAATCCAAAAAGGGGATCTGTCATCCTTCATTCATTCGCCACGCTATTTCCAAGAAGCAATATGAATCTTCTATTTCTAAGTAATCAGAATTTGAGTAAGGTTGAACAAATCGATGAAGCCATAATTTCTCTTTTTCAGAACAAAAAAAATAAATCTATTGCATATTTTCCCTCCCAAACGGATTTTTCCAAGCAGTATTTGGCATATATCGAAGCTTACTATAAAAGGCTTGGAATAAAAATAGATGTTTATTTTGATACTGATAAGCAGTACAATTTTAATTTATTAGAGACTGCTTTAAAATGTGATGCTATACATTTAAGTGGCGGATATACATTCCATTTCTGGCAAAATATTGTGCAAAAAGACCTGATAAAGCCGTTAACCGAATTTGCCAAAAATGACGGTATTTTCATCGGGGTAAGTGCAGGAGCAATAATGATGACTCCAAAAATTGATTCATCGTTATTGTGTGGTGATCCTATAATTGAAGGTTTATCCACAAAAGCATTAGGGTTTGTAAATTGGGAGTTTGTTCCTCATGCAAATTATATTCAGGAAATGCATGAAAAGCTTTTAAAATATTCTCAATTAACCCAAAACAAAATATTTGCCTGTTATGACGGCGGAGGGATAATGTTAAATAATGATTCTTTGGAATTAATTGGCAATATTTCAACATTTGAAAATGGCGTTTTGTCTAAATAATTCTCCTTATATAGATGATGGCATCTGAGACATTACAATAAATCTGTAATGGAAAATAGTCGCAGGCGATCTAATTCTTGAAGCTGCATCTTTTCATTATAAAAAGCTTCATAATAAGATTGCCACTGCTGCGGTTCAGCTTCTGGATCGGTTGTCTCCCAAAGTTCTAAGAAGTGTCGATAGCGCTTTTCTCGCAGTACTCGTTCCATACAAGCGATCGCGGCTTGTATGACTTGGGGAGTGCGAAGAGTTTCTTGCTTTATTTTCTCATTTAGGTGAAATAGATGGAGAACTAACGCCATTTCCTCTTCAGACTCCACGCATTTGTCTTGTACTGTGGAGATTAAATTGTCATCTATTCCTCCAGATGGTATCTCTAAAATCTGTTGCCATAGGAATCGGTGATGGGAGAGGCTAAATTGCAGATCTCTTTCTTCTAAAGCTTCAGTAATTGCTTGACGTTGTTCGGGAAAATGAAGGTATATCCATAGTAGTAAAGCTTCTGCTTGTTCTAGAAGACTGCGTTTATTTGTCGGGGCAGAAGATAAGTGATCGCTTTTGGTTTTAGCCAAAGGCGTCTGGTAAGATTTTTCCCGACTTCCTCTCTCAGGTGCAATTTGCGTGAGGAGATTTTCCACTCGTAAAGATATAAGTCTGGCATCCCCCAAACTCAGTATTTCTGCGCAGTAAGAAACGTAATAATTGCGTGTGTCATTATTAGTAATATTTTTCATTAATTTGACTAACTGTTGAGACACTTGCTGAAAATCCGTAGCTTGTTTGAGATCACGATCTTGGATAATTCGTTGAATCTGCCAATTAAGCCAGAGAGGTGCATTTGTCAACAGTTGTCGATAGTCTTCAGGCTGATGTGCGTGCAAGTATTCATCAGCATCTTTACCATCGGGTATATTGAGAATCTTTAGCTGAACTTCACCTTTATATGCCAGATCGGCTATTTCGCCGATCGCTCTTTCTGCGGCAATATTTCCAGCTTTATCAGCGTCAAAGTTAAGTATTAACTGTTTAGATTCAGTATAACGTAAAACTTGCCTAACTTGTTCCAGGCTGAGGGCAGTGCCGAGGGAGGCGACGACGTTGGTGATGCCGACAGCGTGGAGAGCGATCGCGTCAAAGTATCCCTCCACCACAACAGCACTATCAGATTGGGAAATGGCAGCTTTAGCTTTATCAAGGGCAAATAAAGTTTTACCCTTAATAAAAACTTCAGTTTCTGGTGAGTTAAGATACTTCGGTTGCTCATCTCCCAATGATCTACCACCAAAGGCAATCACACGCCCCAAAACATCATGGATGGGAATCATGATGCGATCGCGAAAAACATCATAATAACCGCCTGCTTCCTTGCGTGGTTTAATCAATCCCGCTTTCTCCACCAGTTGCACTGGATAGCGTTTATCTTCCACCAAATAGCGATAAAGGGTTTCCCAACCTGCTGGAGCATATCCTATGCCAAACATCTGTATTGTTTCTTCCCGCAGTTGTCTTTGGGATTGCAGATACTGTAGAGCATTGTCGGCGCTATGCTTGAGAGCATGTTGGTAAAACCTCTCGGCGGTTGCCAAAACTTCATAGAGTTGCTCCCGCAGGGATAGCTGACGCTGCAATTCCTGTCTTTGTTCAGGTTCTAGGGTTGTGACAGACACTTGGTAACGTCGAGCTAAATCAAGCACCACCTCTGAAAAAGAGCGCTTCTCCAAATCCATCAAGAACTTAATCACATTGCCTCCAGTTTGACAGCCAAAGCAGTGGTACATTTGCTTAGTCTGGCTAACAGTGAAACTGGGACTTTTTTCCGAATGAAAGGGACACAAACCTACATAGTCCTTGCCGCGCTTGCGTAAGACAATATGTTCGGAAACTACATCATAGATGTCTGCCCGTTGTTTAACTTCCTCAATCGTATCTGGATGCAAGCGGGGAATGTACATATTCGTGCTTTCATTGGTTGTGAATGGTTAGGAGTTAGCAATTAACAACTTACTTTGAACAACTAACAACTGACCACTCATAGCTATTATATTCTTGTTGCCAAACTCAAAATAATGTGTAACAGCACTCATGCTTAAATTTATCAGGAACTATTGAAGATGGGACGTATTTTTATTTCAGCTGCTCACGCTCTTAAAGAACCAGGAGGAATAGATCCAGGTGCGATCGCTGGGGGAACAACTGAAGCTCGGGAAATGATTTTGCTGCGAGATTTAATTGTCACGGAACTCAGAACACGTCAACTTGAAGTTTTGGCAGCTCCTGATAACCAAACTACAGCACAAACTATTGCCTGGATCAATTCCCGCGCTCATCAGGGTGATGTCGCCCTGGAAATTCATACTGACGCGGCAACGAATCCTTCTGTGCGTGGGGCAAGCGTCTTTTATATTGCTAATAACGATCAGCGCAAAAGCAATGCCGAACTTTTGTTGGTAGGATTGTTGCACCGAGTACCCCAGTTGCCGAATCGAGGAGTCAAGGCAGATACAGCTTCTGGTTTGGGCAATTTGATTTTCTGTCGCCAGACGATAATTCCCTCTTTATTAATGGACGTTGGCTTTCTCACCAGCCCTGATGATCGCTCTTTGCTACAAAATCGCCGTCGCGACTTTGCCTTGGGAATTGCAGATGGAATTGTATCCTGGAGTCGTGCAGTCGATCCTGGTTCTGAAGATACATCTATCCAGACAGTCATTAATATTACTATTAATGGGCAAAATTACTCAGAAAAAGGGGTGCTGATTAATGGTAATGCTTACATTCCCATAGACTTAGTTGATCGCTTGCGGATCGATTTGTCGAAAGCGCCTAATGTCCGTCGAGTTACCTATCGCCAAATTGTTTATATCAAAGCTGTTGAACTCAGAGAGTTTCATATTTCTATCTCTTGGGATGCTGCCAGTCACACAATCAACTTACGCTCAAATGTACCAATTAGTTTAGGTCAAATTGACCATATTATGTCGCGAGGTTATACTTCGGAAGTGCAGTTGCAGTTATTCTTGAGAAATAATAACGAAAGTGGTTTAGTGAAGTTTCCCGATCTCCCAAAACTGTATCGGGAAGAAGCCTCTATTGAAGGGGTGAGTTACGACATGGCTTTTTGCCAAATGTGTGTAGAAACTGGATTTTTAAGATTTGGAGGCGATATCAAGCCAGAACAAAATAACTTTGCAGGTTTAGCAACAATTGGTGGAAGTTCAGTAGTTGCTTCATTTGATAGTGCCAGAATTGGGGTGCGGGCGCATATTCAACACTTGAAAGCATATGCCAGCTTAGAACCCTTGGTAAAAGAAGTTGTAGATCCGCGATTTAGCTTTGTGACTCGTGGTATTGCCCCATTAATCAATCAACTTTCAGGACGCTGGTCAGCAGATTTGCAGTATGGTACTAAAATTACAGCAATGCTCAAACGCTTGTATGAGTCAGCTGGATTGCTTTAAGCAGTGCTGAGTGCTAGTTCCACATTCAACGAGCCATTTGGTGGAATAGGCGGCTCAAAGTCCTAATATTTCGTTGTCCGTCGCGATTTAAGAGGATTCGCATATTGGGCAGCCGCACTACCTGCATTCAGGGGACACCTTGTAAAGTTTTGTGGAATTTATTGATTCCTTGGAAATCCCTACTCTTATTCATTTTAATCATCTTGTGAGACGATTAAAATAGTGGGCAATATCAGGACTTACGCAACTGGCACATTTCTCTTCAAACTGTCACATTTAATTTATTTGGCTATAACCTTTATAAATCAATCTTCACAAGCAATTACCTCAAATTGGAATATATGTGCCAGTTGACCTTATATTGTGACGCTTGCGTAAGTCCTAAATATGTTTGAGCAAGTAAACACAATCCAGGCAGATCGATATATTGTCAGTGGAAATCGAACTGGGCAAGTAACAGTAAGGGAAATTACATCTCATGAGGTAATTCGTACCTTTGGCATGGATGAAGGGATTGTTGTCAGAGCATCCTTGACAGGTTAAGGAAATTGCACATTTGTCAAGAGGGTGCAGGAAAAGGG
>JAQYWO010000017.1 GCA_029379215.1 Rhizonema sp. PD37 | reverse complement strand
TACTTAATATGATTTTGAAAACATCATCAAACATAAAATATTTTCCTTATAAAATAGTTTATGTAAGCATTAAAATTAGGAGTAACAATTACTTTTCCTTCGGATATTGATAAATTGTTATTCCCTAAAAAAGAGTTAGAAGTCCCTTAGGAACTTCTAACTCTTTCAAAAACAGCACGATAAACAGGTTCACCCTTCTTAATAGTATATAATTCTCTTTCCGTGGCTACTGGAAGCGGGTTTTCTGCAAGCCACTCTCCTGTACCCAATCGACGAAAAGCTGGATGTGCAGCAAAGCGATCGCACATTTCTACTGCCACAAACTCAATATCAGATTGTAAAAATACAATTCCATCCGGCACCAAATAATCTGCCAGTTCTTGCACTAACTCTGGTTGCACGACTCGCCGTTTGGCATGGCGGTTTTTGAACCACGGATCGGGAAATTGAATTGTAACGCGTTGTAAAGTCCCGGTGGGTAGAGAAGATAAAAGAGGTCTTAATGAATTATTTACATTACAAAACAAATAGTGCAGATTAGTCAATCCCAACTCATCCTGACACTGATTTGCCTTATGTACCAACGTTTCCCGAATTTCCAAACCGAGAAAATTCCAGTTCGTTTCCACCTGCGCCATATCTAACAAAAAACGTCCCCATGCACATCCAATATCCAGGTGGAATGGTTGATTTAACTGAGTATAAACTTTTTCCCACTCCAGAGGAGCAAGCGGTGTTTGATACTTTTGAGACAGTGGATTAACATGTTGACGGACTCGGCGGACACGTACCAAAGACTGATTCTCCTTATCTATATAACTCAACTTGAAAACTGGTAATGGGAACTCGGGAATCATTTCTTCCCATCACCCATGACTCATGACCTATTAACAGCCTTTATAAGTATTTCACAACTCAAGTCGAACGGCTATTAAGGTTATACTCGTTTTGAAAGGGTTGATCCCCAACTTTTAAAATTACTTTTAATTCAATGATTTCTAATTTTCGCTTTGCTATAGTTAGCGACTTACACATTGCGCTTCCCCATACAATCTGGAATCATCCCAGTCGTTTTCATTTAGTGGAAGTCAGTATCCCAGCTTTAGAAAGTGTATTAGAACATTTAACACAACTTGATTTAGATTTTCTTTTACTACCAGGAGACTTAACCCAACATGGTGAACCAGATAATCATAACTGGTTAAACAAACGCTTGTCTGAGCTGCCTTTCCCGGTTTATGTTGTTCCTGGGAATCATGACGTTCCTGTGATGATGGCTTCAGAGCAATCAATTGCTTTCAATAATTTCCCGTATTACTATCATAAATTTGGCTACAGCAATCCTGAAAACATTTACTACTCCTGTCAATTATTGCCCGGAGTCAGGCTGATTGGTTTAAATTCTAACAATTTTAATGAACAAGGAGAGCAGATCGGGCGTTTGGATGACAAACAGTTAAGTTGGTTAGAAGAGGAGTTGGCCGCGACTGATAATGAACTAGTACTAGTGATGGTACATCACAACGTCGTCGAGCATTTGCCAGATCAGTCACGCCACCCTATGGCACATCGCTATATGTTAGAAAATGCCTCCGAACTGTTGCAATTGCTGCGACAACATAAGGTAAAACTGGTGTTTACAGGACATTTGCACGTTCAGGATGTTGCATATTCTCAGGGAGTCTACGATATCACGACAGGTTCTTTAGTCAGCTTTCCTCATCCTTATCGAGTTTTGGAGTATCATCAGGATAATTACGGTAGAGAATGGTTGCAAGTTTTATCGTATCGAGTGAAATCAGTACCTGATTTTCCCAATTTGCAACAAGCTTCACTTCAGTGGATGGGCGATCGCAGTTTCCCCTTTCTAGTCAAGCTACTGACTTTACCTCCTTTAAACCTATCATTAGCTCAAGCACAAGAACTAGCTCCAACCTTACGAGATTTCTGGGCAACGATTGCTGATGGAGATGCTGTCTTTGATTATCCCTACTTTCCCCAAGATCTCCGCCATCACTTTGAAAAATATGGCGCAATCTCTCCAACAGGTTCCCTCTCCTTGATCGATAACAACACAACACTACTGCTATAGAAGAGGTTATGTTCTCCCACCGTTAACCCGAAGGATATAACGGGGGCTTCTCACGGCGCTCGAACAGAAGTGAGGAATCAGTAAAACTTTTTAGTTTTGGCTCGTGTAGGGGCGGGTTTGATAGGACGTTGCGTTTACTCACTTTTTCCTCTGAACTCTGCGCCTCATGTACGGGCGGGTTTAACAGGACGTTGCGTTTACTCACAAGTTATCTGAATTAAACCCGCCCCTACTCTCTATTTCTCGACAAATTCCAAATACAGAAGTGTAATTATGTAGGAAAGTACTGCCACCAACAGGACCAATTTCACCGCCGCAGAAAAAGCCTGTGAGAGGAATATCATTGAGGTAGCGCTGAAAGATTTGAGAATCAAAATTGGGTTTTCCGTACAATCCTTCGCCTCTCCCCATACAGGAAAACATAAAAGCACCAAAGGCACTAGGTGTGGAAACTTGTTGTTGATATCTCAATAGGAGGAATTCCAAATCTTCTGCAGAAGATTTCGCATCGCGCAGGTGAAACTGTAGGCGTTGTCCGGGACGGACATAATCGTTAATGGCGATCGCCCCTGCTGATGGTTCTACACCTAATATGTTACGAATTAAAAAGTCTCCCTGCTGCAAATCTTGCTTGAATTCATCCATTGCCACGCCTACAAACAGAAAGTGCTGTGCCAGTATTCGGTCTTCTTCACTGAGATTGGCAATCAAATCTCGTAACATCACCAGTGGCACTTGTTCGTCGAGTTCTAAGACGATATTGCGTTCGCCTTTTGTCACTTGGTACGGCTTGCCGATCGGTCGGCATCCTTGGGCAACAATAGTTTCTAAAACAATATTGCCACTCAAAGCTAAGCCAACTGTTCCTTCCCGATACAAGCGATCGTTACAAAATAAACCAATGGAACCCCCAATACCGGCACCACTTGCCTGTCCCCCGACTTTTACAGATCCCGGATAAGCATAATCTAACCCCTGCAATAAATCGATAATTCCAGAAGAGAAAGAATCGGAGAGCAAGATAAACTGAGGAGTTGGTGACGGAGGCACACCAGTCAAATCGATCCAAGCATTTGGCGGCCCATCCAGATCGGGTAATTCTTCTGTCACAACATGAAAGGCTTGAACATTCACTCCAGGAAGATGTGCCAAACTTAGACATAAGGCTGGTTCTGCTTCCAGTTCTTGAGTTTGCCCCCACGATGAAGTCCCAATAACACCGCCACCGCTACAACCAATTAACACAGGCACTGAGAGTTTTTCGGCGAGGAGAGGTATCAACCGAGAATACTCACTTGTAAAAGCAGACGAAATGAACACCAGTCCTAAATCCGCAGGTGCCGTCAACGAAGAACGAGCCCGTTGTACCACATCTGCAACAGCCGCTTCTAGAGAAGGACGGGTTGATAGGGCGTTTGTCCACTGCATTTGGTCTGCCATGAGTTTTACGGCTAGTATTTCTTGATGTTTACATCCTATAGGACATTAATTGCATCATACATAATGTTGATGCTTACCTTTTATATCCCACGAGAGTTCATTCAATCTATCTCAAGAATGTTACATAAGGTTATTATTAACTACATATAAGGATATTGTATAATTCATATTTTTTAGGATTGCCGATCAAATCTTAAAATATAAGGGTGAATATACTATGGAACTAAAAGTTTACTATATCTAGTTATTAAGCATTCTTCGCGTTCATCTATCAGCCCCTATGACAAGTCAAAAGTTACATTTCATCCGTGAAGATTTACACAACCCTCGTTTTCACGAACCATTTGAGTAGGAGCAGTCTGGGCGCTCATGCTTAGATTAGGAATGAACACCAACCTAGCAGATAAATGAGTAGAATGGTAATAGATAGTGCAACAAACTGTCCTCTTTGAACTTTTTCTATACTAGTATTAACAACACACACAAAACTAAGTCAAGGAATAACATGCAAGAACAAATACAAGCCAAAAGCAAAATAGAAGAAGAACTTGAACAAGCTCGTTCTGTCTGTGATGTCTCAGGTAGCAACTCTGCTGAGTGTGCTGCAGCCTGGGATGCAGTAGAAGAAATGCAAGCAAGTGCATCTCACAAACGTCAAGCTAAGCCCAAAAACTCTTTACAGCAGTACTGTGAAGATAACCCAGATGCTGATGAGTGCAGGATTTATGAAGACTAGAAGGTGTCGTGAGTCGTGATCTCTGAGTAAAACCTCGTACATAAATGTGTGAGATTTTACTCAGATGAAAACTTTTCTCGTTTTCTACGACTAGATTTGAGGCATGAAGCCATGTTCTTGAATTGTAGGACTGCTTTGAGTTCTGTCTAAACAAAAATAAATCAGCACTTAGCTCTTGCCAGTAGCCTTAGAAAGGAAAATCTTTCTGAGGCGACAGATACAAGAGCGTATGACTTTTCTGGTTCTCTGGCTTTATACCTGCAATTTTATTACTTCAGTTGCTCTCCTACACTATTACCCCTACTCCTTTATGAAAAAAAATTATGGACAATGAAGTTTGGTTTCGCTGGTTAGTGTGGATGGACTACAGACTGGCGTTGCTATTTACAGTTATTATTCCTCTAATATTACTGATTTGGACCTTCGTGCAAAAAGCTGAGGCGATACAACGCTTGTTAATGATTTACTGGCGAGTATCGAGTTTGCTAGCAATTACGTTGTATTTAATGATCGGCAATTTTGGAGTTGGTTTCATCTCAGGTTTAATGGCGAAAATCCTGATTCCTACTGCGTTATGGTTTTGGGTGGATCTCAATGATGAAATCGATTATCAGCAAAGTGGGCCTTTGAAATTAACTTTCACTTCTTGGCGCTGGGCGACAACTTTGTATTGTATTTTAGCCGCTTTAGGCGCAATACCTTTTTTAGGTTGTGCTTTTTCTGCAGAGGCGATCGCAACTGCCAATTGTCGTGTCTGGTTTGAGCCGCCATTACTTTTTAAACAATATTTCCATTCCGGTAGTAAGCCAGCTTTTCTTGGCTTTATTGGTATTGTTGGTTTAATTATTTACGTACTTTGCTTGAGCTACTTTGTTTTGTTTAAGCTAAGTAAGCAAGGACGCTCAGCTGTACAAGAATGAAAAATTCTATTATTGAGCGGTTGGAACAATACACCGCCAAACGCCCTCAAGAAATCCTACTTGTCAGCATAGAATCAGCTGGGGAGCAGGACACAATTGCTATTTTCAAAGGTTTTTCGAGTTCTTTAATGCGTCCAACCGCATATGATCCGGACGTACCTGTTTTGTCAGATGATGCAAAAATTATCACAATTGACCGGGTGGCAAGTCCTTACAATCCTGAAGCACCTCGTTACCTCCAACAAGGACTAACTTGGGAAACTATACAATCTTTACTGTCGAAAGTAGCAGTTTGAAGCAAAATTAGTTGTGCTTTAAATGCCAAATATGTTATGATAACGCAAATAATTATAAACTCTCATAATAAACATATTTTTGAGTAACCACTCTAAGAAAAGTTTTTCTTCTTAATACCAGTTTCAAATTTGTCAGCTTGACAGACGTAAATAAAGTTGCGTTTGGTAAAGATTTGCATACCTTTACGAATCTGACAAAGCTAAAAAGTGGTAACGGAACGACTTAATCAGTGACAATTTATCGTTAAATACCACTCTCTAGATCATGAATACAGCGGTGACTCTACTAACTGAACAAGCGCCTCAAGATGTACAATCTCTGCGACAGATCAATCGTCAGATGATTGTCATTCTTGACTTCGGCTCTCAGTATTCCGAACTGATTGCCCGTCGAATTCGTGAGACTCAGGTTTATTCTGAAGTGCTTCCCTATCGTACGACAGCAGAACAATTACGCAAACTGAACCCCAAAGGAATCATATTTTCTGGCGGTCCTAGTTCAGTTTATGACAATAGTGCTCCCCAATGTGATCCAGAAATTTGGGATCTGGGAATTCCCGTTTTGGGTGTGTGCTACGGTATGCAACTGATGGTGCAACGTTTGGGTGGAGAAGTGGCAAAAGCTGACCGAGGTGAGTATGGCAAGGCATCATTATATATAGATGATCCCACAGATTTACTCACAAATGTAGAAGATGGCACAACTATGTGGATGAGTCATGGAGACTCAGTCATTGAGATGCCAACAGGTTTTGAATTACTGGCGCATACAGAAAATACCCCTTGTGCAGCTATTGCCCATCACCAAAAGAAACTTTACGGCGTCCAGTTTCATCCAGAAGTTGTACATTCCCTTGGCGGTATTGCCTTGATCCGTAACTTTGTCTACCACATCTGCAAATGCGAACCAACTTGGACAACTGCCGCCTTTGTTGATGAAGCCATTCGCGAAATTCGCGCTCGAGTAGGTGATAAGCGAGTGCTGTTGGCGCTGTCTGGGGGAGTTGATTCTTCAACATTAGCATTTTTGCTTTATAAAGCGATTGGTGAACAACTCACTTGCGTGTTCATCGATCAAGGCTTCATGCGAAAATATGAACCAGAGCGTTTGCTCAAGGTTTTCCAAGAGCAGTTTCATATTCCGGTAGAGTATGTCAATGCTCGCGAGCGCTTCTTAAGTGCGTTGAGTGGTGTTACCGATCCCGAAGAAAAACGTCGGCTGATCGGACATGAATTTATTCGTGTATTTGAAGAAACATCTAAAGATCTCGGTCCGTTTGACTATCTCGCTCAAGGTACACTCTATCCAGACGTGATCGAATCCGCCAACACCAACGTTGATCCGCAAAGTGGAGAACGAGTAGCGGTGAAAATTAAGAGCCATCACAACGTTGGTGGTTTGCCCAAAGATCTCCGCTTCAAACTTGTTGAACCGTTGCGGAAACTGTTCAAAGATGAAGTTCGCAAAGTTGGACGTTCCATTTGCCTGCCAGAAGAAATTGTGCAGCGGCATCCATTTCCCGGACCTGGTTTGGCAATCCGTATCTTAGGTGAAATCACTGCTGAACGGTTAAATATTTTACGCGATGCTGATTTAATCGTGCGTCAGGAAATTAACCGCAATGGTTTGTACAATGAATACTGGCAAGCTTTTGCCGTACTGCTACCAATTCGCAGTGTCGGTGTTATGGGCGATCAGCGTACCTATGCCTATCCCATAGTCTTGCGGATTGTACAAAGTGAAGATGGCATGACTGCTGATTGGGCGCGTGTGCCCTACGATGTACTCGAATCAATCTCTACCCGGATTGTTAATGAAGTCAAAGGCGTCAACCGTGTAGTTTACGACATCACTTCTAAGCCACCTGGCACTATTGAGTGGGAGTAATTGGATAAGGTAAGAGGCAAAGGAGTGAGGAATTATAATTTTTATATCCTCACTCCATGTACACGGCTGAAGTCGTATCGCCATTTGGTTTACAAGTCAAGGTAAATTGTCTTTTATCACTGACAACCTACTGCGAGCTAAGTTTTTGCTGTTTCGGCGACGATGAAATCAACGACATCCTCCAAACGTCCTGTACGCTCGTAAACTTCGCGTTGCCGTGTTGCACCATTTCCGCGCTGCACAGTCTGGTGTACGAGTGATGAAATCTCTTCCCAGTCTCCAAAATCTTCTAATGCTGGGCGCAAGAAGGCGAGAAACTTCTCTAAGAGTTCGCCTGCAGAACACGCTGAAAGTTGCTCAACATCTATCAGTTCTGCATCTAATCCATAACGTGCAGCACGCCAGTGAGCAGCACGTATAAGTTCGTGACGTGTGGCTGGAAATGGTGTGTCAGCTTTTGCTTGGTCGTGACAAGTCCGTGCCAACGCACGTACTAGTCCCGCAATCATGACCGCTTCGTCCACTGTCATGCATACATCTGTGACGCGAAACTCTACTGTCGGGTAACGCTCGGAAATACGTACATCCCAGTAAATCTTTGTCCCATCTTCTATACTCCCGGTGGCAACTAAACCTTCTACAAGGGCTTTGTATTCCGCCTGTGAGGAGAAAATTAATGGCGGACCGGATATCGGCCACCTTCCCCAAATCTCCGTGCGGTAACTCGCATAGCCAGTATCCTTGCCTATCCAAAAGGGGGAGGAAGCAGAAAGTGCAAGCATTGGAGCGAGCCACACTCGCACGCGGTTCATAACACTGATCGCCATCTCAGGATCGCTAATGCCAACATGTACGTGACAGCCAAAGATCAATTGCTCGCGTGAAAGTTGTTGATAGTCTTCGATTAACTTCTCGTAACGTTCTTTGGGTGTAATCTGTTGTTGAGACCACGATGAGAAGGGATGTGTCCCTGCGGCGGCAATTTGGTTTCCGTCAACAGCGGCAGCAGCAATCACTTCCCCCCGCAAACGGACAAGTTCTGTACGCACTTCAGAAAGCGATCGACAGACGGGTGTGCCAATTTCAATCTGTGAGAGCTGCATTTCAGATTGCACTGCTTCGCCAATAGCTTTCTGTGCTATGGGTAAAATTTGCTGCACTCGCGAACACAGCTCGTGTGTCGTGGGGTTGATAATTTGGTATTCTTCTTCAACACCGATGGTAAAGTCTTGTTTTTCGGATGGCATGTCAGCTGTCTCCATAGTTTATACACTTTCACGGTGCATGGTTGATGTCTTATTGGAATTATCCCAAAAAGATGCAGCTAATTGCGTTATGCTTGGGGAGAACTATAGCAATTCTTTTTTGAATCACATACAAAAAGTTAACAGTTTGGGTGGGGTGTATGTCATACCTGAGCTTTCTAGAGAAAATCGATTGTAATATATACAGGATAGGGGTTAAACCTTATTTGAGACCTTAAACAAGCTCAGGCTTATTGATAATAAAATAATTTTATTGAGAAAAGTTACCTCAAAATTGCGTATCCTAGAAAGCGGTATAACAGCGACGACAGAGGAGGAAGTTCTGAGCGAAGAAATGGTAAATGATGCCTGTTGGGTGTTGACGGAAGGAGACGGGCCTGTCGTGGCTGTTGCACTTCACGATGGTCATGATGTCCGACAAGAAGTGGCAGAGCTTTTTGCGATCGCCCCAGATGAGCGCAGGCGCGAAGAAGATCCGTTCACCGCACACTGGACAGAAGTAGGGAACACACGGATTGTCGTTAGGCGATCGCGATTTGAGTTAGACTTGAATCGCTCTAGAGAGAAAGCAGTTTACCTCTGGCCTGAAGACGCTTGGGGTCTAAACGTTTGGCAGACGCAACCTTCTCAGGAGATAATTGCACGCTCTCTTAGCGAGTATGATGCTTTCTATGCAACCCTCAAACAAGTCTTTGCAGACTTAGAACGTCGCTTCGGTCGTTTCATAGTTTACGAACTGCATACCTATAACCACCGCCGATTAGGACCACTTGCCCTCAGCGCCGATCCTAGGTACAACCCAGAAGTGAACCTCGGCACAGGAAATATAAATAGAGACCGTTGGGCACCCGTAGTAGAATGCTTTATGAGCGGAATGCGAGAATTTGATTTTCTTGATCGCCAACTTGACGTTCGGGAGAATGTTCGGTTTCAGGGTGGTTATTTCTCCTACTGGGTTTCACAAACATTTCCTCAGTCAGCGTGCGTGCTCTGCATTGAGGTGAAGAAGTTTTTTATGGACGAATGGTCAGATGAGTTTGACTATCAGCAGCTAGACGCTATCCGTTGTGCGCTTCAATCTACTGTACCTGGTGTATTGAAGGCTTTAACTATTTCGGCGTAAATTCTCCACACTCATATCAAGTCCGGATAATCACTTAACGAGATTTTACAGACATACAATAGCCATGTTTGCTTTGTATTCTAGATTAATAAAAGGTAAATAAAACAATGACAAACTTGACTATAGGCGATTATCTGGTGCTTCGTCTGAAACAGATTGGCATCCAGCATATTTTTGGTGTCCCTGGAGACTACAATATGGAATTTCTCGACCATATTGTCAATCAGGAAGGCGTTGAATTAGTCACAACCTGCAATGAACTCAACGCTGCCTACGCTGCCGATGGCTATGGTAGAATCAACGGTATTGCAGCATTAATTACTACATTCGGTGTTGGTGAACTCAGTGCCATTAATGGGATTGCTGGCTCTTACGCTGAACACGTCCCTGTTGTGGCAATTACTGGCTCTCCTTCTACTAAAATCCAATCTTCCGGCGCACTTGTTCACCATACACTTGGCACTGGCGATTTCTCCTTGTTTGCCCAGATGTATGAAAAGGTAACATCGGCGCAAGCTTATTTGACTTCCGAGAATGCAACAGCAGAAATCGACAGAGTTTTAGGTGTGTGCCTTCTCGAAAAGTTACCTGTTTACATCTCCCTACCTATGGATGTTGCTTCTACTGTTGTGGCTGCACCGTCAGATCCATTTATATTACCTGTGTTTAAGAGCGATCCGGCTACTTTGGCTCTTGCAGTTGATGCCAGTGTAAGTCTACTGGATAATGCTGAGAAACCAGTGATTCTTGCTGACGTGGGTGTGGATCGCTATCACCTGCAAGAGGAATTGCGATCGCTTCTAGCCACCACTGGATACCCTTATGCCACTCTGACTATGGGCAAAGGGCTACTTGAGGAAACTCACCCCCAATTCATCGGTATCTATAACGGTGCTATTGGTGAGGACTATGTAAGAAGACGCATCGAAGACGCAGATTGTGTGTTGAGTATCGGTGTCATAATGAGCGATTTTAACACAGGAAAGTTTTCTGCCAAACTCGATCCCAGTAGAACAATTGAAGTACATGGGCAGTATCTCAAAATCAAGAGTGCTTTGTACAACAATGTGGCGATGCACGATTTTCTTTTGGCGTTAAGCAAACGGTTGCTTCCCCGTGATGCCAAAACATTGGACTTAAAGCCGAAGATGGAGAATTTAGATGTTGGTTTCACCACTCCCTTTCAACCCAACTCAACAGGGGCGATTACACAGAAGCGTTTTTGGTATAGATTGGCTGATTTCCTGACTGAAAAAGATATCATTGTTGCCGAGACTGGAATTTCTTTATTTGGGAGTGCGACTATTCCTTTACCAAAGGGAACAACCTTTATTGGACAAGTACTTTGGGGTTCAATTGGCTACTCAGTAGGAGCAGCGCTTGGTTGTGCGATCGCTCCTCCGCAACGACGAACGATCCTACTGGTTGGTGACGGCTCGTTCCAAATGACGGCACAAGAACTCTCAACAATGTTACGCTACAACCTTAAGCCAATTATTTTTCTCATTAACAACGATGGATACACGATAGAACGTGATATCCACGGTGCCACTCAACCATACAACGATATTCAACCGTGGAGTTATCACAAGCTTCATGAAGTGTTTGCTCATAATGGCTGGGGCATTAAAGTGAGTACCGAGTCAGAGTTAGAATCGGCACTACAACAAGCTGAACAAAATCGAGACAAACTTGTCTTTATTGAGGTGGTGATGGGCAAAATGGACAGCCCTGAGATTCTGTTGAAGCTGGTGCAACAATAGAGCGTTGACCGTGGCGTGGATTATAGTTGAATGCAACCCCACCCAAAATGCAAATATCTTTTTAAGATTTTTAGGTGGGGACTAAGCGATCGCATCTTGCATTCAAATAGATGAAAAATTCTTTAACTATCAACCTCACCACTTTTTGTTCTCCAATGTACTGATCCACTATAAGATTGTATTATTTAGACTGCTTGTGTAAAATGCTTGTTCAAAAACTTAGTGCGTGTGAAGAATTCATCGCCGAAGATGGCACCATCTTTCGAGAACAGTTGCATCCTGAGAAGCAACCACTGAAATTACGGTATAGTCTGGCTCATGCAATAGTGCCAATTGGACATACATCTACTCCTCACTCCCTGAAAACTTCTGAAGTTTACTATATGCTCACTGGTAACGGAGAAATGCATGTAGATGGTGAACTCCAGCTGGTAGAACCAGGAGATGCGGTGTACATTCCACCTGATACCAAGCGATTTATTCGCAATTGTGGCGATCAACCACTGATATTCATTTGCATAGTCGATCCCGCTTGGAGAATGGAGGACAAAACTGTTTATTAGCACCCCAAGTTCTACACTTTTGAACTAGCTGTTTCCACAATGGTGAATGCCATTGAGTATCCTCAAGTACAATCGATAATGCATTTGGAACATGGGCAAATAGAGGTTCTGAAACTTTTGATTCCAAACAATTGCTATGTTGTTAATCGTACAGTGGCTGAAATTGCTCAAGATTCCCGGTTTCCCAAAGGCTCTCTGATTATTGGCTATCAACCCCATCGCCACGAGGATTTAATGATTCCTGACGGCAGTACGGTACTAGAAGCTGATTCAACTGTGCTGATTGTAACTAAACCAGGGTCATTACATCAAGTCATTGATTTTATTGAAGGATGCACTTCATGAATTACAAGAGCCGTATTGGATGAGTGATCCGAAAGTATTTTAGGACTGACGTAAAAGTTTACACTCCACATAAACAAGACTTGGGCTTTTGATTCACTTTATTCTCAACAAGTCATACTTTTTACCGTGAGCAATTATAATACTGTGTAGGAATTAAAGGAAATATAAAAATGACTATAACCTGCAAACTCCTCTTACAAAAATACGCTCAATCTTGGCTTGAAGCAACTGTGCATCCTTTCCTTAAAGAGTGTCAATTAGGAACAATTCAACTTCAACAATTTAATACATGGTTGATGCAAGATTATCTATTTGTTTTAGAATTTACGCGAATGGTTGGGAGAGTATTAGCTAGCGCACCTCCACAACATTTTGATGCGATACTTGGGGGATTGACAGCTCTTAAAGACGAACTCAATTGGTTTCAACAAAAAGCTAGTGAGCGACAACTAAATTTTAATATAAAGAAACAACCAACCTGTATAGAATACTGTGAATACATGCACAGTCTTACAGACAAGCCTTATGCTGTGCAAGCAACTGCATTATGGGCTATTGAATTCTCCTATAATCAAGGTTGGCAACTCCCAGGTAAGATGCCCGCACCTTACAATGAATTTGCAGAAAATGGGGAAACCCTGTTTTTACAAAATGTGTAAAACGTTTAGAACAGCAAGCTGATGAGGTTTTAGAAACGGCAGAGGCTGATATTCAAAAACAAGCTGAAGAATCTTTTTTAAGAATAACAAAATTAGAACATGACTTCTGGCAAATGGCTTTTAATACAGTAGAACTTCAATCAAAATAGGTAATTGCTGGAGAGCAAAAATTATGGCTTGTTGAGAATGAAGTCAATCAAAAGCCATTCGTAGAGTGTGCGTAAGTCCTAATTTTTTTACATGTAATAGGTTTTATGGGTTGTGTCTACTGAAATGATGAATTTTAATGAAGCTATATCTACTATTTTATTCAGCGATCGCTGTTACTGTACTGACATCTTGCACATCCTCAAAGATTCAACCGCAGCCACAAGCTGACACTAGGCAGGTAAATCCATCTCAAAAGGTGGTAACTTTGGATCAAAATTTCCAGACAGTGATTGGTCAAACTATTTATGTCCCTATATACTCCTACATCTATCACGGAGATGATAAAAGAATTTTCCATTTAGCGGCTACTCTGAGTATACGTAACACTGATTTGACCAAACCTATCGTCATTACTTCAGTGCGTTACTATGACTCCAATGGTAAATTACTTAAACAATATTTAGAGCGCCCCATTGAAATTGCGGGCCTAGCTTCTACAGATTTTGTAGTAGATAGAGATGAGCAAGGCGGAGGTTCAGGGGCTAAATTTCTTGTCGAGTGGGTAGCACAAACAAAAGTTTTTGAGCCTGTGGTTGAAGCAGTTATGATTGGTACTGACTTTCAACAAGGAATTTCCTTGATCAGCCCTGGTAGGGTTATTAAAAGTCAAAATAACGACAAGCCCTCAACTTCAAAGCAGGGATCTTAATCATCATCTAGTCTCACCAATTGCTCATCAATTATTTTTAGCCGCTCTCGCACAATTTCTTCTGAGAGAATTCGCTTGCGTATTGCCTCGTTTAGTGCCGCCTTTTCAGCCTGTAGTAAACGGCGACGAATCGCATCGAGTTTCTTGTATTCACCACTTTTGACATCAAACTGATCCAAGCGGCGATTATAGAGTTCCCGTAGTGCCTTTTCTGCACTAGCTACGCGCACCTGATATGCTGAGCGCATCTCTTCATAAACAGCTTTTGGTAATATCCCTGACTTCAACAGGCTATCTAATTCATCTTGTGCTGCCTTACCCGTGATTAACTGAGCTTGCAGTTCCTCAACTGGTTGACGAGCTGCAACCGAGTCAGATATGTGTAACCGTTTCACCAGCCAAGGCAAACTCACCGCCTGCCCGACTAAAGACAGCAACACTGAGCCAAATACGATGGCAATCAGTTGCTCTCGCCCGGCGAGAGCATTAGGTAAGCTGAGCGCCAGTGCCATAGAAAGAGAGCCTTTGATATTGCCAAGAAATAAGACGTGCTGCCAGCGCCAAGGAATTGGGCGGTCAAACCAGCCTATCATAGCTGATAGCAGATAGACACAAAGTAAGCGTCCTACTTGGTAAGCGAACGGTTAGCAAAATACTACTGAGTGGCTCATCAGAGCGGACAAATAAACCTGTACTTAAATAGCCCAAAGTAATTCCGAGAACGGTTCCACCAACAATCACCACAAACAGTTCTTGTAATCCTTCTAGAACTGTGATTGAGCCTGCGGCATTAACTTTCAAAATCAGGCTAAATAAAACCAGTGCCACACCATCGTTAAATAAGCTTTCTCCCTCAATAATTGAGGCAAGACGAGAAGGAACTGGCACCTCCTTGAACACAGCAATCACGGAAACGGTATCGGTAATTGCTAAAATTACTCCAACCAAAAGTGCCGGAATCCAAGTTAGCCCCAGTCCCCATTTTAGCAACACAGCTGTCACACCAGAGGAAATCAATACTCCAGGACCAGCTAGTAAGACTATTGGTTTAATCGTGCTGCGGAGGCGGCTCATATCAGTATTGATAGCTGCCTCAAACACCAGAATCGGCAGAAAAATATTCAGAATTAGAGAATCATTCAAACCAATACGCCGTGGCAAGAGTTCAGTGATTGCTAAGCCCGCTAACACCAATCCTGTGACATAAGGAACTCGCAACCGACGGCAAAGCAGAGCTACAACGGTGGCAACGAGCAGGAGAATAATGACAACTGTGACTAATTCAGCAACGTCCACTTCGGTTCGGGAAAATAATTTGAACTTCTCCCATCTACGTTGCCAAATAGGTGACACAAATGTCAAAAAGTTTCATGCTAAAAAAGAAAATTATGTCTAAAGCCTTTTCAAGAGACTCAGTTGAAGATGCCACGGGTTCTAAAAAACATATCTTAGTTTAAAATTATACAACACAAGGCAAGTTATAACAATCAATGACAGGATGTCTATTGCAGATGCAACACCTTAGTTTTTATTTAAACATGAGCAACCTCATCAGACTTAATGATAGTCGCACGGCAGGCTCATTTGTCTTTGATGGCACAAATTAGTCAGCAAAGATTTTCAATTTCCACGGGTTCGACTTGTTCTGCAAGTTCAAAGTCAAAAATTCGTGAGTAGAAATACAGTTCCGCATCCAAAGCGCGTTTGATGTTTTCGGCGTTTCGGAAACCATGCTGCTCACCTTCAAAGGCAACATAAGCTACAGGCAAACCTTTACTCCGCAAGATCTCGACCATTGCTTCAGTTTGATTGGGCGGGACAACTTTATCTTCCAGTCCTTGAAAGAAGATCACAGGACAGGTAAGATGGTCTGTGAAGTGAATCGGCGATCGCTCTTGATAAAGCTTTCGCTGCTCTGGGTAAGGACCTACTAAACGATCCAAGTACCGTGACTCGAATTTGTGCGTATCCCCCGCTAAAGCTTCCAAGTCACTCACGCCGTAATAGCTAGCTCCCGCTTTGAATGTGTCGCGCATCGTCAAGGCACAGAGTGTGGTATATCCACCTGCACTACCTCCGGAAATTGCCAGGCGATCGCCATCTACCTCTCCTTTTTCTACCAAATAACGCGCACAAAACACGCAATCATCAACATCGACAATTCCCCACTGCCCGTCCAGTCGCTGTCGGTAGTCGCGCCCATATCCAGTGCTACCACCGTAATTTACATCAACAACTGCTATTCCCCGACTTGTCCAGTACTGAATTCTATAGTTGAGGCTACTGGAAGCTGCTGCCGTTGGCCCACCGTGGCTTTTGACTAGTAAGGGAGGTTTCTCGCTCTTGGGAGCAGTGTAGTCACAGTTTTGCGGTGGATAATAAAGGGCATATGCTGTTTGTCCGTCAGACGTCGGGAACTCAATTGCCTGAGGTACTGAAATATATCCCGTATCAATTGTTAGATTAGTTGAGCGGCATAGCACCTCAAGTGTTTTTGTCTCCAGGTCCATTTGGATAATAGCTTTTGATTGGGTTGCAGAAGAACCAAGAAACACGACTTTTCCTCTTGAGGCTTGGACACAATCAATCTCCGTGTAGGGCACTTCCAATTTTTGCAGTTGAAGAGTGAGGGTATCAAGACTGGCTAAGTGCCAAGCGCCTTGCTGAGTATAAGAGCAAATAATCCTGTGAGTTGACTCGAAAGCATAAGTGGACGTTCCCAAGATCCACTGAGCTTCACCAAACTCCGCTTGTAGCTGAGTCAGCGTTTCTATATTTTCATCTCTCCAGCGATAGAGATTCCACCAGCCAGTCCGGTCGGAAATAAAGTATAAGTCGCCATCCAGCGACCATTGTGGTTGGAATATTGATTCATCTGCACCACCGGCAACTCGTTGGCTGTGGGACACAGAACCATCTGCGTTCAATTTTCCTACCCACAATTCTGTACCATCCCATGGCATATTTGGATGGTTCCAAGTCAGCCAAGCTATGCGATCGCCATCTTGACTGAGGCGCGGCGAGGCATAAAAGTCGTTTCCTTTTACCAGCACCACAGGATTTCCATCCCCCTCCAGTCCAATGCTCACTAGAGTGTTGATTGGTTCGTGATCAGCAACCGTGCTATCTTCACATACACAAATAATTCGCTGCCGTTGGCAGTCAAACACACCGTCGGCATATTGCATAGATGCAACAGGTGTGACAGGTTGTGCTTCTTTACCACTCTCTTGACGGTAGAGGCGTCGATCAGCAAAGTTAGAAAAGTAAACACTGCCATCGGCGACGAGGAAAGAACCACCACCGTACTCATGGACTCGGGTACGCACGTTAAACTCAGTCGATGTCATCTCTTGAGGAGAACCATCAACACTGCGTCGCATCACCACAGTCCTACCTTTTTCCGAAGGTCGAGACTCACTCCAGTAAATATCTTCACCATCTAGAACAATCTGTCCCAATCCGATACCTTGAGAGGTTATCAAATCACTTGTGATGGGCGATCGCCAAAACCCGTAACGTGCCACTTGCGGTTTCATCATCCAATGTACGACGCCAGAGCGCTCCTTAATATAATGTTACCTTTGTCAAGGGTAATAATTTTACCAAGTCTTTTGTAGATTGCCAGCAATATTTTCAAAATTTTTCTCAAAACACCTAAGTATCAGCGTGCTACACTTGTAAAAGGATCTCGCGATCGCCTCCAACAAATTCACTGAAAAAATCAGCAGTGCCGGATGCATAAACAATTTACCAATACCGTTGCCGTTCCTCTACTTAAGTAAGCACGAAAATCTTAATATTAAAGTGAATGATGCAGCAACATAGTGTTATTTTTAAGAGCAATCTACATTTTGCGGCGTTACATAATTAAGTGATGAACTGTCCTAATGGTGAATCCACTTCCTACGGTAAGAACGCCTCTAATATGAAAGATCGCTCCCAGTACTGATAGGTAGCTTATGTCCTCAAGTCATCTGACGCTGAATTTAGTAGAAGGTTCTGTCTCTTTTAATTTTTCACCCCAAGCTGCACGAGAATTAAAGGCAGCAATCGATCTGTTGATGCAGAGTCTCAAAGCTGTTGCTGCTAAAACCTCTTCTAGTGGCGGTAAACCCAGTCCCCAAAAACCGATGGAATATCGTTACACTGGCGAGGTTTTTTTAGAAATTTTTTGTAATCCCAATATCTGGCCGACTCCGTTTGCGGCTAAAGTCTTACTTACCATCCGCGATCTGAATATCCGCTTGACGACAGAAGCCGAACTGACTCGCTTAGTTGAAGATATCAACCAATTTTTAGAACAGGCGGAGTAACTAGTGTAACTGCTGTTGAAAAAGCTCAGGCAAATAGCTACACATCGGGTCTTATATCATGTGCGGTTGAACACTTGTAATAATGTTTGTAGTTGCGCTGTCTACGCTCTTAACAGTTAGAGAGCGAAGACAGCGCACGGACAGATTCTTCCCTTGGGAAACCAACGCTCTTATCCTACGGAGGGAGAGCCGTCATTCGCACTGGCTCCTCGGACGTACTGTCCTCAACTACGAACCTATCTTGTATTTATAACTCATTGACCGAACATGAGATTATACAGATAGATTGCGCTTGATATTTTTTATTGATAAGAATCGATTAAAGTACAATACAGTTCAATTTATTGGCGAAGATACTCCCAAGCAATGCTTTTCCCGTCAATTCTAGGAAATAAAGTACGGGGATATATCCCTCAAAAAAAAGCTATATTCTCTGATAAACTCTTCCTTAAGGTAATTTTCCCAGATGTTCCGCAGCAAATGTTCGCGGGAAAAATCTTAACTGAACCTTACTGCTCTTTGCAATTTGTCTACAGTTTCAAACTATTAACATAAATTTTACAAGGGTTAGACAGTAGGTATGAAATTTTTCACAACTCCATTCATAGCTGACTGCTAACCGTTGAGAGCTAGAGGCTTACTAATTACAAGCAGAAATTATTTCTCACTCTTAGGGTGAGAAACTTTTATTCTTCATTCATACATCCTAGACAAACCCCTAACCCAAAATCTTTGCTCAAAAACTAATTAGTCATTATCCCATTGCTCTCGACCAATAAGATCGGCAATCCGATCGCGCAGTAAAAAATCGCACTTCTCTAATTCATATTCAACACAAACCCATTCTCTTGCTGGAATGTATTGACAAAGGGTGTAGATTGGCTGCTGGCGGCTAACCACACCTTTTTGAACGAGTTGACGCGCTTCTTCTTGAATGATGTCTAAAGAGTAGAAGTTTATAGAAGGCACCGTATTCACACTCATGGTTTTTTACTCACAAATTAACACTTAAGTAGTATTCCCAATACCAAATAGGAACTAACACGAACAGAAATAAACTTGTTGCTGAATTTTGGTAGTTTGCTATACGGAACTGTTTACATTTTGACGCTATGTCCTCTCAAATTATATGAAGAAATGTTAATTTTATCAACAAACTTTGACATTACAATAAATTGTATTTCATGTCAAAAAAACTAGATAGCTGATGAAACCTCCTTGCGTTATTGCGTAATTTGTAGTAATATCCATCGAATTTTATCCGCATAGGAATGCTTCTTACACAGGTTAACTACTTGCCAAATAATGTCCGTAATGCAGTATCTTGAGATGCTGGCATTTGTCCGTAGGAAAAGACGCAGGGTATATTTGCTGGCAAAAATGGTATAAATTGCTGCAAAATATAAGGACTACCGTACAATAATAAAGCTTGTAGATTGCCGTCTATTAATAGTTTCTTAAACAAATCCTCAGATGTTTGAGTCAGTTTGGCACTACCGCGAAATGGATTACCTCGGATAAACATCTGTAGCAGAGTTGAAGGTTTAGATAAGAGTGTGGGACTGGTTTGGGTATGACAGTCGATGATTTGAGTTGTATATCCCATCTGCGCTGGCAGTGCGATTGCTGGTGCAAGATGGTCCAAAAAGTCACACTTTAGTAAGTTATCAACCACGATCAAATTATGCGAGTGAGTTGCTGAATGATTATAAAGTTTTATATCATTTATGAGTTTTTCTGATGAGAGGGGCAGAGAACCATGAATTATTTGACTGTGTTGTAAGATTTCAGTAGCTATGGTGAGGGCGTCATTTTGTGCTAAGTCATAGATGAGATTGGGGGGATTAACTCGGCTTTGAGAGGTTTTAGTTTTCGCTTGCCAAATACGGAGAACAGACTCACGAATACGCGATCGCGGAATCCGATCGCTCTCTACAGCCTCACACACTGCCTGAATTGCCCCGACTGGATCGACAGGCATTAGTAAAATATCAGCACCAGCTTCCACTGCCATAACAGGAGCTTGGTTTGCACCGTAACGGTTGGCAATGGCACCCATCACCAGCGCATCTGTGGTGATCAAGCCAGAAAATCCCAGTTTTTGTCGCAACTGCCCTGTTATTATCTTCCCTGAAAGGGTTGCTGGTAGTTCTGCGTCCCAACTCTGAATAATCAAGTGAGCACTCATAACTGTATCGACATCTGAGGCGATCGCAGCTGCAAACGGAGGCAGTTCCACAGACGCCAGTCGGTTGGCTGAGTGGGGAATCGTTGGCAAATCGAGGTGAGAATCAATACTGGTATCGCCGTGTCCGGGAAAATGTTTTGCTGTTGTTAAGACAGGATAGGTTTTCGCACCTTTGATAAAAGCGCAACCAAGCTGACTCACCTCATGAGGAGTTTCTCCAAAAGCACGCACGTTGATGACTGGGTTATCAGGATTGTTATTCACATCCATAACAGGGGCAAGAACCCAGTTAAGCCCAATTGCAAGACTCTCTTTTGCCGTGATTGCCCCGAGTTGTTCAGCGTAGTGTAAACCCAACTTTTCATTTCCGCGAAAAATTGTGCTGAGTGCCATTGGTGGCGGGAACCAAGTTGCCCCTGCAAAGCGCTGTCCCACACCTTCTTCAATATCAGCCGCAATCAGTAGAGGAATTTTTGCCCAGTTTTGTAATTGTTGTGTTCTAATCGCTAACTCCCCAGCACTAGCCCCCAGTAAAATTACGCCACCAACGCCCAAATCTTGCACCCAGTGTTGGAGTTTTGCTAGTGGCGGTTCCCAATCCGGATACTGGATTTGGTGATCAAACAAGAAACCAGAAGCGCGGACGACTATCATCTGGGCAACTTGTTCGGCAAGGGAGAGTTGATCTATGTCAGGCAGCATGGGTATTTCGTTATTCGTCTTTCAGATTATCTCCGCGAATTTCTGTTTATGGAACCAGTTATAGTCTGTTCTGTTGGTAAACATTGCTAAGGAGATATGGATTACTCCTTATTTAAACAAATATGCTGAACTTATATCTGTAAAAAATACAGCTAATTTTTTTGACTTAACTGTTATTTGTACTACCTATTCAGTTGTGAATTACAAAAGGCAAATTATGTCAGCTTCCAGGTAAAGCAAGTAGATGCTCGGGTAAGTGATGGCGGTCGCCCAGAACTTCTAATAAGGGACCATATGTCGCAAACTTTACAATACTGACAGACGCAACCAGGATATTAATGCGATCGCGGTAACGTCCCAAATCAATACCTAAAAGGCTACATAAGATAATTCTCAGAGTTGCCTTGTGAGAAACAACCAAGACATTACCCGTCAGATGTTTCTCGACAATTTCGCCGATAACGAGTGTTGCCCGACTGGCAACTTGTACGGATGTTTCTCCATGAGTGGGAGGATTCCAAGCTGGTTCGCTCAACCAGTGGATATATTCATCTGCATACTGTTGTTGGACAAACTCTAGTGTTTTTCCTTCCCACTCGCCATACTTAATTTCTCGAAGTCCCGGACGCACTTGCATTTCCATGCCGATGGCATCGCACAAAGGTTTGGCTGTGGCGATCGTTCTTTTCATGGGACTGGTATATACAGCCGTCCAAGGTATGGAATGGTAGGCGTCGGCAAATGCCTTTGCCATGGCAGAGCCTTCAGGTGTTAATTCTGGATCGAGATCGCCACAATAGCCTCCTGTGCGGCTATAAGTCGTTTCTCCATGTCTTAGTAAATATAGTCTTAAGCTCATACACTCATCAAACTCCACAACATTGCACTGACTCAACTTTGAACTACTAAAACCAACGCGTGCGATGGTCTTAAAATCTACTGGAAAACTCCGCCAGCATCCAGTATAGACAATTAGCTCGCTGTATCATCTGAAGAAGGTTGTCGCTAGGATATCAATCAGCTTTATATCTGCTGGACAATAGCGAGACTAAATCCTGATTAAGTGGATGTCTAATAACAGACTCTCTGTCGTGACAGTTTGTTAGCTGTAAAATCGATTCGGGGATACCAAATTCTTGATTTAGATGAGATTGTAACTGCTTCAGTAACCGTTCTTGTTCTGCGACTGTCGGTGATTTTACTTTAACATGAGCGCATAGCATGACCTGACCTGCAGTGATTGTCCAGATGTGTAGCTTCTCAATGCTCTCAACTTGAGGAAATGTTTTTAGGCTAGCTGCCACAACAGTCGGGTTGATGGAGTTTGGTGCGTATTCCATTAAAATCCTCACGCTCTCCCAAATCAAAGGTATAGCACTTAGACCTGTTAATATAGCAACTATAAGGCTGGCAACTGCATCTATCCACAAACAATTCAAGTAGTAAATTGCGATCGCCGCTAAGATGACACCGAGAGAACTGATGGTATCAGCAACTACGTGAAGGAAGGCTCCCCGCAAGTTGAGATCGTCGTGGCTGTGCTGATGAAGTAAGGTGATGTTAAGGATATTGACACATAGACCAATGACTGATGTGATTAACATGGGCAAACCCAAGACTGCAACTGGAGCTTGGAATCGACCTATGGCTTCACAGGTAATGAGAATGGCGATCGCTAGTAAACTAAGCCCATTCACCAAAGCCGCTAAAATTTCTACCCGACGATATCCAAATGTAGCCCGATCAGCAGCAGGTTTTCGCGCAAAATAAGTCGCAAGTAGAGTCAAACCTAGTGCCCCGACATCGGAAAACAGGTGTTCTGCATCTGCCAAAAGAGATAAACTATGGCTCCAGAGACCGATGCTTAATTCCATTACAAAAAAGCCACCCAGTAAGCCTATCGTCATCCATAGGGTCTGTGTTTTCTCCCTCGTCTGAATAACTTCGGTTTGATTAAGATAACAACAGTTACAGCCAACAGTCGAATCAATACCAGTATGCCCCTGCATCAATGCCATTCTTTTATTCCACACTTTAAAGAAATACAAGTTTTTATAGTATAGACTTGACTTTTTATGTATTTTATGTATTTTACAAGAACAGCGCTGACTCACCGTGACTCTTACAGAAATTAGCTAAATGAACCACGTCTTTTTTATCTCACGCAAAGACGTAAAGGCGCAAAGAACACATTTATTTTAGTCTAGTCAGGAATGCGAAACTAAATTTCTAAAAAATCAGGATACGGATTTACAGCGATTTTCAGATTTATAGACCACAATTTTGGCGTAGGGGCAGGTTTACTCGAGATCTCTAGGTATATCCAATATCACCCTTAAACCTGCCCTTACACTATTTTGAGTTAAAGACCAGTACTTCGACCAGGAAAACCAGCTACGTCAAAATAGCGGGTTTTTCCAACTGTTTGGTATTTAAGAACTGTTGTCAAGCCATTGTTGGCGGGTTCAGATGTCAGAGTCCTCTCTAGGAAGGGTACCGTCTTTGGTCCTCCTCTGAGGGCTTCGGTGATCGCCCGACCGACTAAGGTGCCATTGCTGTCGGGAATTGGAGGTTTGAGACCAATAACTTGAGCGATCGTCACGGCAACATCTGCATTACTAACTGGAGAGAAGTCCACGTAACGTCGTTTAAAGTCAGGCCCCATAGCTGCCATGTAGTTGAAAGTATCTGCACGGTCAAAAGTTCCGTGCATACCTTGTCCTTGCTGTAAACCAGTATCAGCAACTTCAACGCTACAAGCAAGAGGGTTACCACATCCAGTATCGAAGGAACGAAAGTTCACGGCGATCGCTGGAGTTGGTGTGAGTGCAGATCCCTGTAAGTTAATTGCACCCAGAGGTAGTGTCCCAGGAATAGATCCTAAGGCGCGATCAACAAACAAACCGCTGACGTAATCTTGTTGCAAAAGCAAATCCACGACACGTCTAGCTAAAGCCTTGCGATTACCAGGACCGGGTAGATATATTAAGTCTGACCCACCATTAGCTGCAACCACAACCACAGGATTAGTGGGATCTTTGCCAATTAATCCGTCACCCGAGCGAGGACGGGGAATAGTGCCTGAACCTGGAGTGACTAATTGATTACTCTGATCAGGATCGTATAGAGGTAAATTTAATCCTTGGGCAAGGTCAATAGCAAGGAAGCCTGCGGGGAGAAATCCTGAATTCACACCAGGAAATGTTAGTGAAGTAGAGTAACTCGTGGAACTTTCTTTGCTAATCGTATTGAAGCCGTGATCTGCTGTCACAAATACATCAGTTGTTTTATCTAGCCCTAAATCCTGCAAAGCAGCTTGAATTTGGGCGAGGTTGCGATCAGCATTTTGAACGCCTGCTTTCGAGGTAGGACCGTTAATTCCTGGGACGAGAGAATTAAGGCTGTCTCCTTGGTTGTGCTGAGAGCCATCGGGATCTCGTGACCAATAGACGATGACAAAAGGCTTATTTCGATCCTTGAATAGGGGAAGAATTGCCTTGGTGACGCTATTAGTAAAGTATTGCTGTTGAGTAATGTTGGCAGAAGTTGTTCCGGGAGTCGTGTTGGTACCGGAAAAGCCATTGTTACCTGATTGGTCAGCATCAGTCGCTGCTACATTATTTGAGCGGTTGGGAGCGATCACCGGTAATCCCGAATTCGCTAACGCTGAAGAAATATCAGAGTTCAGTGGTACCCCAGTCGTGCCACCAGTTGCATCATCAATAACAATGGTAGTTGGTGGGGGGACAGATCCTGAATCTCTATTGCCTTGAGAAACATCTTGAATGAGGACTGGTCCTACCTTCCCGACTGCTGCGGTACTAAATCCTGCTTCTCGAGCTGCGGCTAATAGAGTTTCCTCATTTAAATAGTTACCCCCAAAATAGTTGTCCACGTCGGCTAAAACGGCATCATTCTCTAAGAAGGGAGTGACGCTATTAGCAGCATTGGGGACAGGAAATCCTGCATAAATTGTGTTACTAAAATCACCAGTGTCGCCTAAGTAATGCCCTGTGGCGATCGCAGAACCATTTGCAGTGGTGAAGGTAGGGAACAAGGAATGACTGTTGGGAAAACTTACCCCTGTCTGAGCAACACCAAAAAGTGCTGGTGTCTCAGTTGCATTTACCGAACTAGGACGCAAACCATCAGCCACAAAGATAATCGCATTGTGCTGTGATGGAACCTGAGCAAACAAGGGATTGATTGGGAACAGCTTACTTCCCAAGACAATAAAAGCAAACGCACTAATGAAGATGACAAGACGTTTCTTCCAGCGCTCAAACCATAGAAAATCTATTGTACTTGCGGTTCCAGAGTCAGCAATACCTACTGTCGCTGATGTATTTAGTAACCCAGCAAACGATTCAATCCATTTCATTTTAACTACCGTATTTCTACTAGGTTTTAGATAGATAGCGTGATTTCATCACATTACTGGCATGAATTTAAGCAAAAGCTATAGGAATGTTAAGAAAAATTTAAGGTATGAACACAAGTACAATATTTCAAAAGTTGGTAGCGAGGAGGAAAATAATGTTGCTCTTTCGTAATATTTCAGAACTCAAGGAAAAATGAAAACCGCTGAAGATTTAAGGACTCGTGCTAAAGAACTAAGTAAACAAGCGGTTGAACTTAGACGTAAAGGTTCAGAAGCATACTCTACGAATCAGGAACTAGCAAAACAGCTTAGACAACAGGCAAGAGAAGCTATGAAGCGCTGTCAAGTATTGCTACAAGAAATTAAACGCCAACAGGTTTGAGGCTAAAAACTCGGTACTTATGGAAGTCGCCCAGTCAGAACTTACGCACTCTCATGCTTGAAACCTCGATCAGAATTAGCCCACGCCAGTTGTCTCAACTTTGGGAACCAAAGCACGACGGCTCTGCCTCCCGTTAAAAACGGGGGAATTTAAAAGCCCCCTTTTTAAGGGGGTTAGGGGATCTTTTCTACGTAAGTCCTATTACTGACTCATTTCAAAAATTTGTATAGCCGTGAGAGAAAGATGGGGAAATAGTTTGGATTCAACCCGATCCTGCCCTCTAAATACCTTACTTGGCAAATACTCACTGTTTTCTAGCTGATAAATTGTGATTGTTGGTTGCTTGGGAGAGCCAATGTAGCGAACGCCTCCGTATGCGCCATAGTCAACAATCCAATACTCGTAAACACCCAACTCCTCGTATTCAGCTAGTTTGATGAGATAGTCATCTTTCCAATTCGTACTCACAATTTCGATGATTCCTGGTGGTGGAATATAAGCAGCAGCAGAACTAGAACTACCTTTCATCCGTTGCCATTCTTCTTGAGCAAAAATTACAATGTCAGCTTTGCGGCTTTTTTCCTTCTCTCCTGGTTCAGTCTGCAAACGGATTTGCTTTGACTGTCGGGAAACTAATGGTAAATTAAACTCTAGGGAGTGAGCTTCAAGATAGCTACAAAGCCGTTGTATCAAATCCTCATGATTTGCGTTTGGTTCCGATAATGGCACGGGAACTCCATCGATTAATTCAAAGTTCCTGCCCGATCCGTCATCCCAGGCAAGAAACTCTGCAAAAGTCAGTGGTTTGCCAATTGCTGCGTACATGGGCGATCGCACTTCATTCAGTTATCTTCTTCTGGCATATTTTCTCTATTTTGTCAATAGTTCATGCTGAGCTAACAACGCTGCAATTGAGCGAGTAAGACGACGATCTCATCAACCGCCTGCCGCACAACTGCGATCGGCTGTTCGGATTGATTGACTATGATACTGAAAACTACTGGATCGTAGTGAGGTGTATCTACATATCCAGAGAGGGAAACAACTCCATCCATTGTGCCAGTTTTTGCATGTACGATGCCAACAGCTGGTGTATGAAGAAAGCGATTTTTTAAGGTACCGCTTTTACCCGCAACAGGTAAAGACGCAAGGTACACTTCTGCTTGTGGCGATCGCCGCATTGCCCGTAAAATCTGTACGAAAGCTTCTGGAGTGACTAAATCTTTACGAGATAAACCAGAACCATCTACCAAAACATAAGTTTTCGGATCAACTCCTAACCGAGTTAATGTCGCCTTCATCACTTCTAACCCAGCATCAGCAGAGGATTGATTTGGATCTGTTGGTAATTTTTTCACAGCAAGAGATTTCAGCAATGCTTCCGCAAAGAGATTATTACTGTTGAGATTTGTCTCTGCTAACAATTGCGATAAAGGAGGAGATTCCACAGCAGCGATTTCCTGTTCACTCTTCCCCCGCTCAACTGATACAAATGCCTGTGCAACTATAATTTTCTCTGCGGCTAAAGCATTGCGAAAATGTCGCAAGAAGTATTCGGCAGGTGCAGGTACAGGTAAGCTTATTATTTCAGGGTTGGATTTTGCTGTCAACTGTCCTTGAATTCGCAAAATGGGTTTAGATAAGTCGCGGGTAATATTGATTGACTTTGGTAGATCTTCTGTTGTTGTCACTGACTCGTTGATAACTTGCCACTGCTTCGCCTCATTAATATCACTCCAAACAACTTGCAGAGGTTTACCGATAGTTTGCGGCTGAAGCTTTAAGTTAAAAACATTTTGATTGAGAATCAAGCTGTTAATTGGTGCGCCATAGTCTGATTGAATATCTTCCCACTGCCAGGAGGGATTGACAATTTCACCGCGAATATAACTATCATCAACAATCAATCGGTTGACTTGCCGAATACCCTTCTGACTTAGTTGTTTTGCTAAAGTGATGAGTTGAATATCGCTTAAGCTAGGATCTCCCCTACCGACAACATGTAAATCGTTACCACTAAGATAGACAGAGGTGCGAAAGCGAAAATTTGCACCTAGTTGTTGTAAAGCCGCAGCTGTTGTCAATAGCTTAGCATTGGAAGCTGGAGTAAAGTATTTCTGAGCATCCAGACTGTAAATATTTTGGGGAGATAGTAGAGGTTGGACTGAAATTCCCCAACGCATCCGATTGAATTGGGGACGATTTGTGATAGCGTTGATGGCGATCGGTAGTTTGCTTAAGCAAATTGATTTTGTCGCAGTCGCTGGTAAAACTTGTGTTTGTGCTTGAATTGGTTTTAAAGTAATACTTATTTGGGCACATAGAGATAGCAGCAACAAGCTAATAGAAATTCTTTTAGACATTATTTAAGACTACTTATTGGTTTCCCATGTGAAATAGCTTTTTTTTAAGTGAGTTTTATAAAATTAATGTTTCGAGTCTTAACTGTACTTCTTCTATTAAATCTTGTGAAACACTTTCAACAAATTTTACCTTTCTAGCTTTCCACTCGAGTGTTTTTATTTGGTCAGCTAACACAACTCCTTTTGTTTGCATTCCCTCAACAAGTGGAACTTCAAAATTCAATCCTTTTACCTTGTTGGTTATAGGACACGCTAAAACTAAAGAAGCCATTCGATTGTATTGAATTGGAGATATAACAAGAACAGGGCGGTAGCCCATTTGCTCCCGCCCTTGCTGTTGTAGTTCATTGTTCATTGTCTTAGCAATGTCATCAAATGACATTCCTGATGTGTAGAGGGCAAATGCACGCTGAATCGAATCAACCGTAAACTGCTGTGTTGCTCCAAATTCTAATTTGATAATATCTCCTCTTTTGGGAAAGTATGAATTAACTACCAATCTTCATTCCCCACTGTGTTTCCAGTTTCAAATTCAGGATGGAAGTTATCAGGAGTCATACCTTCAAGCAACTCATCAAGGGTATACTTCTTTCTTTTTCGTGGTTTAATGATAATATTGTCACCTTCCACACTAAAGTCTACACCTGTCCCTTCGGTTACATGTGCTTGTTCAGCTACCGCTCTTGGAATCCGAATAGCTAAACTATTTCCCCATTTAGCAACAACTGCCGTCATAGCTATCTCCAAATATGTTGTTGATGATTTACACGTCCGAACTTGAGATTTTCGGAGTGAAACGCTTTTAAAAATTTATCTGACGTATATACTTTGAAGATACAGGTTTGACTAGCAGGTGTCAACAGCTTTGGTAATGAGTATGAAGCCTAGAGGCAACGCGCAAAGCGATTAGTACCCTATATGTTCTAAATTCAGCAAGGATGTTGAGTTTCATAGGCTTCCTCAGTCATTGTTAGCAATGCCTGTTTTACCTCGTCACTTAAGGTTAGCTGTTTCAAAAAATACTCAGACTTCCTGTAATGATAGCCAGCCAGCTTGCCACTGAGAAGTGTCTTGTAATAATTTAGCATTGAGCCAGAAACGGACGTTGGGATCGCAGGCTGCAGTCATTTCGGCATATACCCACTTACCCTGGTTTTTGCGGTTGACAACTTGGAAGTGCCGCCAGCCGTCTACTTTTTGTTGCGCTGTCCACTTAGAACCAACTAGGTAAGGAAATTTCTGCTTTTTCATCATGTGTAAATCGTTAACCTACTTACTCGCGAATCAATTTCTTTTTATGTTTTTGCATTACATAAAAGTATGTTCTGTCAATCTCCCCTGGACTCAGTGCGATAAGAGCGTGTTTGTATATTTAAGATAAATCAGCCTGTGTCTTGTTGAGAAGTATAATCTTTTATTTATGTAGAGAGCTACGAGTTGCTAATTGACCAATTTTCACAGATCAGATCTGGGATATTTTCAAAGTGACGAATATTGGCTGTGACCATTACACAGTTATATTTAAGAGCAGTTGCAGCAATCAGGAGATCCATTGGTGCAATCAATAACCCTCTAGTTCGTAAATCTCGGTAAACAACGCTTGCAATGTCCATGGTTTGGATGCTTAGAGGGAGGATTTCACTTTCAGTGGCAAGTTGTTCAAACTGAGCCATAAGCTTGCGAGCATCACGGTAAAGAAGTCCGCTCTTGATTTCGTAGTAAGTTAACAGTGAGAAGGTTAGCCTTTGATGATATCGACTATATTGTTGGAAGCGAATAGCAAGTTCGTCATTACCTTTAAGGAAGTAGGACAGGATATTGGTATCGAGTAGTACTTTTTTCACAGGTCATTGGATCTGTTTAAATCAAGGGCACGATTTGCTTCCACGTCTTGTTCTATGGCTTCAAGGAGGGCGATTTCGTCAGAGGCGATGCCGTAGAAGCGCATGAAGTTTGGAGTAGAAATAAGTTCCGGCTCTGTAGTGGTGATTGGGGCAATGGTAATTTCAACGAATTGTCCTTGAAATTGACCAAGCCCGTCAATTTCGATGGAATCACTGTTGATGTGAGTGCGTATTTTGAATCTGTCAACCATATTTATTTATGCGTGCATGAACGCGCACTTAACGATATTAATATCCTGACATAGAGTTCATCTTCAAAACGCTTGTCCATTGTGTAGAAGAATTGCAAAAGTAGCTTTTCTAAGTAATACAGCACTTCCTGCTGTTATGAAGTACAGTACCTTCCCTCCACCTCACAGGTGTAAGTTTTTTACTTTTGGGTGATGGCAAGACTAAGAGGACTTGGAAGGAAAGCAGACAAGGCAGTTTGTTTCCCAAGAACCAGGAATTTATCAGTATACATAGGTTTTTCTCATCTTCATGGTCTACTTTCCCCCCAGGTCAACGAGCGTCTTACCTACATTTAAAAAACAAAGACCTTGTGAGCTTCCCTCCACTCCCTCCTCCTCGACCCTTTCAGCACTAAGTATGTACCTCAAAATAGCGGAAACTGCAGTAATGTTGCACGGCGCTCCTGTTGTTCAAGACTACGTTGGATCTCGACTGTCACAAGGAGAAAATGTGAAAAACACAACTGTGAACTGATCTGAGGCAGAGAGTATCGCCCCAAGCGCACACTCTGTTTGTTCAGCTTTTTACAGCGTAACACCGTAAGCTACATATCATGTATTATGTTCTCCGCACCGCTGAATCATTTCTGCAACTAAACCTGTCCAACCAGTTTGATGATTTGCACCTAAACCTGCGCCGTTGTCTCCATGAAAGTATTCGTGGAAAAGAATTAAGTCACGCCAATGTGGATCTGTTTGAAACTCCTTAAGATTACCAAAAACTGGTCTGTTTCCAGAAGAGTTTCTCTGAAAAATCTGACTTAGCCTTGTAGACAATTCCACTGCGACTTCCTGTAAAGTCATCTCCTTACCAGAACCAGTGGGACATTCCACTTTGAAATCGTCACCCATGTAGTGATGGAAACTTTGGAGTGACTCAATAATTAAGTAATTCATCGGAAACCAGATCGGCCCGCGCCAGTTAGAGTTGCCACCAAATAAACCCGTGGTGGATTCTGCAGGTTCGTAATCCACTCGGTACTCCTCACCGTTTGCCTTGAAGATATAGGGATGTTCGTCATGATATTTAGAAACAGAACGGATACCATAAGGACTCAAGAACTCTGCTTCATCTAACATCTTTTCGAGAAGGCGACGTAATTTGTCTTCATGGGCAATTGCCAGCAATCGACGCTCACCCACCCCCATTTTTTGCATACAAGCGATTCCTGCTGTGAGATCGTGGCGATTGTGGATAAACCAATCTGTCCGTCGCTTGAAGGAATCCAGTTTCTCTAAGGTTTCTGGTTCGAGGGTTCCGACGGCAAACAGTGGCACTAACCCCACTACTGATCGCACTTTCATCGGATAGTGATCACCATTGGAAAAACGTAGCGCATCGTAGTAAAAGCCATCTGTTTCATCCCATAAAGCAATATTATCTCTGCCAATACCATCCATGGCTGAAGTGATGCGAAGGAAATGCTCAAAGAATTTACTGGCAATATCTTCGTATGCTCGATCAGTTTTTGCCAGTTCTAAGGCGATTGTTAGCATATTTATGCAGTACATTGCCATCCAACTGGTTCCATCTGCCTGTTCCAAGGTGCCACCCGTGGGCAAAGCCGCACTGCGATCAAATACTCCAATATTGTCTAAACCCAAGAAGCCACCTTGAAAAACATTCTTACCCTCAATATCTTTGCGGTTCACCCACCAAGTGAAATTCAGTAATAACTTTTGAAACACCCGCTCCAAAAACCCGCGATCGCTACGTCCGTGGATTTTTTGCTCTATATTATAGACACGCCAAGCTGCCCAAGCATGAACTGGAGGATTGACATCACCAAGTGCCCATTCGTAAGCGGGAAGTTGACCGTTGGGATGCATGTACCATTCTCGTGTGAAGCGAATCAATTGCCGCTTAGCAAATTCTGGATCAATGATGGCAAGGGGGATGACGTGAAATGCCAAATCCCAAGCGGCAAACCACGGGTATTCCCATGTATCCGGCATTGAGATCACGTCATCGTTAAACACGTGTACCCAATCAGAATTTCTCCCTTCATAACGCGATTCTGGCGGCGGTGGACCGGCCGGATCGCCTTTGAGCCAATCTTCGACAACGTAGTAGTAAAATTGTTTACCCCACAACAATCCGGCAAATGCCTGTCGCTGTACACTACGCTCATCCTCAGGCATGGGATAGGGATTGATGTGATGATAGAATTCATCAGCTTCAGAAATGCGCGAGCCTAATATAGAATCGAAATTAGATCCAAATGGTTCTGCCATATCTGGAGCATCACACAATCGTAGCTGCACGGTTTTGGTTTCACCTGGAGCAATTTTTAATACATATTGGGCTGCAAACTTCGTACCAATTTTCTCAGGATTGACCGCATCCTTTTGACCGTGAACTATGTAATTGTTAATTCCATCTTTAACGTAAGGAGAAGCATTCCCAACATTAAACAATCTTTCAAAATTCGTTTCATTTTCTGTGAATAGCAATTCCTTTGCTTCTTTGCAATACAGCCACCTTTTTCCCAAACTTGCTTCAGAAGATTCGATAACACTGATATTGCCGTCAGATTTCAAAACCTTGATATCAGGCTTCTCTTGATTCCCAGCCCAAGACCAGGTATTGCGAAACCACAGTGTTGGTAATAGTTGCAGCGTTTTTTCTTCCGGTCCTCGGTTGACTGCACTAATTTGAATTAAAATATCTTCAGCCGTATTTTTGGCGTATTCAACGAACACATCAAAATAGCGATTTCCAGTAAATACACCAGTATCTAACAATTCAAATTCTGGTGCCTGACGTCCTCTACGACGATTTTCTTCTACCAATTCAGAATAGGGAAAAGCAGCTTGAGGATATTTGTAGAGGGACTTCATGTAAGAGTGTGTCGGGGTGTTGTCCAAATAGAAGTAGTATTCTTTAACATCTTCCCCATGATTACCTTCATTTCCCGTTAAGCCATAAATCCTTTCTTTGAGAATAGAATCTTCACCATTCCAAAGCGTCAGGGCAAAACACAATCTTTGATGGTTATCAGAAATACCTAGAATACCATCTTCTCCCCAACGGTATGCACGGCTACGGGCGTGGTCGTGGGGGAAAAATTCCCAAGCACTTCCATCAGCACTGTAGTCTTCGCGGACAGTTCCCCATTGCCGTTCGCTGAGATAAGGACCCCAACGCCGCCAATAAGCTTTACGATCATGATCTTGTTGTAATCTGACTTGTTCAGTATTCATGAGATTTAGGATTCTAGCAGGGTTTTAAAAAGGCTTCCTACTTAAATACTTGGTTTTATATAATACTTATTTTTTCAGCAATCAAGCTTCTGCCTTTATCTGTCATAATAAGGAAAAGTGCGATCGCTTGTTAACTCGCACCTTTGTTCTTTGCGACGGCAGTTGCCTACCTTGACAAAACGCCTCATGCGTGCTGCATTGCTTTTGCGAGTTTGTGCATGAGATAAACAAAGACGTAGTGAATTACTTGTTTCTTGTAGGCCATAGCTAAAATAGTTCACCAAAAATGATGCCGATGTTCCTGTCATTTGTGGAGAACAAATGTATATTTGCAAGAAGTATAGTTGATTTAGAGGCGATCATGGCAGTTTTCGAGGGAACTTTTACTCAGACAGAACCTTTACGCTTTGCAGTGGTGATTGGAAGATTCAATGACCTCGTTACAACCAAGCTGTTAGAAGGCTGTCAGGATTGCTTGAAACGCCACGGCGTTGATACCAATCCTCACGGCTCTCAGGTGGATTATATTTGGGTTCCAGGCAGTTTTGAAGTGCCAGTAGTAGCTCGCCAACTAGCACTTTCGCATCGCTATGATGCGGTTATTTGTTTGGGTGCTGTTATTCGGGGGCAAACGCCTCACTTTGATTATGTATCATCTGAAGTCGCTAAAGGCATTGCTGCCGCCGCCTTTCAAACTGGAGTACCAGTGGTTTTCGGCATTTTGACAGTAGACACCATGCAGCAAGCTTTAGAGCGAGCAGGCATTAAAGGTAATCATGGTTGGGACTATGCCATGAGTGCCTTAGAAATGGGTAGCCTCATGCGGCAATTGCGCTCTATCCAACTAGAGCCAAACTCTCACAATTCACTCTCACCTGCCTCTCTCAAAAGTGCCAGCATCGGCAATTTAGCTTCTGAAGCCCAAGAATTGAGCTAAGAATAGTGAGTGGTTAGTCGCTGAAGGTTGACGGTGAATCAGTCTTCAGCCGTTACAGGTGTTTTAAAACTCAAATAGGGCTGCTATAGAACATCCAACTAACAACTTTACGGGCGGGTTTGACAAATTTATTCGTCTTTACTGAACAAGTTATGAAATTAAACCCGCCCCTATTAAATAATTTCAAATTGCCTATTGACAAACAGCAATAAATCTGAGATAGTAATATTTAATAGGAAATTGCGGGTATAGCTCAGTGGTAGAGCGTCACCTTGCCAAGGTGAATGTCGCGCGTTCGAATCGCGTTACCCGCTTTAATAAGAAACGAAGAATTATAATTATAAGACTGTTGGTTTCCTTGAGGAAAGAAAAACCTCTGGCACGTGCTAGTAAACTAATGCTTTGTTAGTTTATGAGACGAGCGAATGAATCCCCAGGCTATAAAAATATCGTTACCACTAGTTTTTATAGCCTGAGGAGCGTTAAGTAGCAACCTCCTCCATTAGCTGAGAATTTTGCAGGAGTATGCCAGTGATTCTCAAACACAGAAGTGGGGATGCCAAAGTAAAATCCCTGAGCTTCTTCATCACCACGTCTTTGTAAAAAATATCTGTTGTATCCACTACAGTGTGGCGTAATTGTACCTTACAGTGTTCCCAAAGGATAGGCGATGCCCTTGGCAACGGCTTAAGCCGTATCCCAGTTTGATATTGCCAGTCAAATAAGAAACATATAATAGCTAAACTCTATGTCAGTACTGACGGTGAAAGTTTAATTAAGAAAGGTATTTTAAAGCACTCTTATTGCTATGACTTGTATATCCAAAACTTTTATTCCAAAATTAAATGACTCGCTTTGTACATGACAAGTTTGCTAAAGATTTTTTAGAAGAATTACTCAAATCATATGGAGATGTAAAATCATCCGAAAAAGTATCAGGAGAGGTGAAAGAAATTGATGTTGTGTTTACTCCTGATAGACAACATAACTCAAATTTAAAACTGTTAGGTTTACTGGGGAGATTTGCAGAGTATCCGGCTATCTTTGAGCCGTTTCGTAATGCGGCAAAACAAGATGAAATCTGCGACTGTATTATAAAGTTATTGGAAGTCAGGGCGGGATTGCGACGAAAAGCCAAAGTACAGAATATCCAACTCAAGGAGTCAGACACACCAAAGTTGTGGATTCTTACTCCCACAGCATCCTCTTCACTGCTATCTAGCTTTAACTTTAACCAAAAACAAGGATGCATGTCAGGAGTATACTTTCTTGGTAATGCTCTGCGGACGGCAATTGTAGTTATACATCATCTACCACAGATCCCAGAAACCTTGTGGTTGAGAATACTGGGTAGAGGAAGCACACAAGAACAAGCAATTGTTGAGTTACAGACGTTATCATTAAATCATCCATTCCAGAAAGCAACACTTGAACTCGTTTACAACCTACGCGAAAATTTGAGAGTAAATCAAGATTTAGATTCAGAGGATAGAGAATTAATTATGCGATTAGAACCATATTATCAACAAAACCGAGAGCAAGCAAAACTTGAGGGTAGGCTTGAGGGAAGACTTGAAGAACGGCGACAGATTATTGAAAACTTACTCAGAGTTCGCTTTGGTTCATTATCTAACGAGCTTCAAGCAATCGTATCACCAATATTAGCTTTATCACCAGAAGAATTTACCCCTTTGCTTATGCAATTATCAACAGAGGAATTAATCGCTAGATTCGGCAGCTTATGACACTCCTCCTCAATCCTACACCTGAGTTAGAAGCATATCTTGCCAAAGAAGCCAGACGGCAAGGACTTACAGTTGAGGCGCTCGCTCTACAAGTTTTGAAACAACACGCATTATTCAAAGATAAACAAACTCAACTGGTTAATGTGCTTCAAACTTGGCTTGATGACGATGATATCCAAGAGCAGCAACAAACAGGTGAGTATTTAATTCAAGCTCTAGATGAAGATAGGTTATCTAAGCGTAAATTATTCCCAACTGAACTCAGGGGAGTAACTTGGTGAACCGAGTTGTTCTGTTAGATAGTGGACCAATCGGTCTAGTTACAAACCCAAATTTATCTTCTCAAAGTGCCGCTTGTACTTGATGGTTACAAACACTGCTTACATCTGGTATCCGAGTTATTCTTCCTGAAATTGCAGATTATGAAGTTCGTCGGGAGTTGTTGCGGGCAAACAAGGTAAAAGGTATTGCTCGACTTGATGAATTAGCCAGATTACTAGAGTATTTGCCCATCACAACTGTCGATATGCGTCAAGCTGCACTTTTTTGGGCGCAGGCTCGTCAACAAGGGCAACCTACAGCAGGCGATAAAACGATAGACGGTGATGTGATTTTGGTTGCACAGGCTGTAACGCTGAATTTGTCAGAGCTTATAATTGCATAAACCCCCTCTTTTTAGATTCTGTGATAAATCCGGATTAAGAGGCAAGCTTAATTTTTTCGCGCTGGCTTTTCAAAGTTAAAATTGAAACTGTGATTTGTTCAAAATAAGTAGAAATTACGAAGCCGCATCAAAAATCTGCTGTGCGGTAAGATTCAGTTGAGGAAAGGTTGGGGAGACTATTGGGGTGTTGCCCCGGAACAATGTTCTTACATATTCCCCATCTACAAGTTTACACACAAAAAGAGCAGGTTGTTTAGGATTGCCGATAAAATCACGTCCGCCTAACGCTGCATAATCAGTTATCCAATATTCGGGAATGCCCATCTCTTCATAATCAGCAAATTTTTTGTGGTAGTCATCGCGCCAATTTGTACTGACCCTTACGGGTGACGCGCGAGTACGCGCTACCGCTGCGCTAACGTCAGTGCGTTGCGCGGGTTCCCCGCGCAACGCACTGACTCACAACTTCAATCACTAAAGGAATAGATGCTCCTTGAGTAACAGTTGACTCTTTTTCCCACAAGGGTTCATTAGGGAGATTCTCAGAATTTACTAACAAAATATCTGGGAAGTATCCGGAATTTTTTTCAAGAGGTTTAACTAATGCAGTTTTGGGAAGTAAATAGGGAACTCTCAAACTCCTAACTTGTATAGCTAGCTCTAGCGTTAAAAAACTTGTAACTTTTTCGTGTTTCCCCGTTGGTTGCGACATTTCAACAATGACTCCATCATGTAGCTCGTAGCGCTTACCGTTGTTGGGGAGCCACTCGAGAAATTCTTTATAGGTTGTAAGTTTAGGTAAGGTTTGGGTCATAGTTACCGCTTCCATAATATATTTGACTTTATCAAATCTTTTAGATGAGTGAACATCGTGCATGCTCAGATTCCCGACTTCTCTAAGAAGTCGGGAATCTTGTTTCTAGCGTTTGATTTAGGACTGCTATAGTATTGGTATTAAAGCCTACTGACTATCTGTCGCATCCAGAGGTAAGATGCCATGCCGAAACGCCTTCTTGTGGTAGAGTCCCCAGGTAAAGTCCAAAAGCTCAGTCAAATCCTGGGATCGGAGTGGATTGTTCGTGCGAGTTGCGGGCACATTCGGGAACTCAGCGATGAGGGTGAGGATTCTTTGGGCTTTGTGATGGATGGCAATAGTGTGCAATGTCGTTATGTGCCTCGCGACGAGCGAGCGAAGGATACGATTCAGCAACTTAAGGCGGCAGTCAAGCAAGTCAATGAAGTTGTTTTGGCAACTGATCCAGATCGAGAGGGAGAAACGATCGCTTGGCATCTCAAGGAAGCTTTGGGACTAAAAGCACCGAAACGAGTGGTGTATACTGAGATTACAAAAGCGGCTGTTCAAAGTGCGATCGCCAATCCCAGAGAGATTGACTCCAACTTAGTAGGAGCAGGATTGTGCCGAGATTGTCTAGACAAGCTGGTAGGTTACAAAGGCAGTCCCTTGGTATGGGCACTCAACAATGGGGCGAAGAGTGTTGGACGAGTTCAAAGTGCGACTCTACACCTGATTTGTCAGAGGGAAAGGGAAATACAGTCTTTTGTCCCCCAAGATTACTGGAGTGTCTGGGTAGATTACGTTGAGGGATTTCGTGCTTTCTACAAAGGCAAGGTGAATGCTCCAGTGGAAGATTCACAGGAAGCAGAAATCAATGATGACGCAGCAGGTACTAGCACCGAAGCGCCTGAGTCTACTCGCGTGCTTTCTCAAGCAGAAGCAACACACCTGGTTGAGGAGGCACGACGCCACCTCCATCAAATTGTCCAGCTTGAGGGAAAGGTCGTCAACCGTCAACCACCACCACCCTTCATAACTTCTACTCTTCAGCAAGCGGCTGGTTCGAGGCTGCGATTTGCTCCTGAGAAGACGATGCAGGTGGCTCAAAAGTTGTATGAGGCGGGGTTGATTACTTACATGCGAACAGACTCAGTGATGCTGAGTCCAGAGTTCTGTGCCAGTGCCCGTAAGTGGTTGGAGGAGAACGATCCGGAGAATGTGCCTTCTCAGGTTGCCAAACAGCGCAGTAGCAAAACGGCTCAAGAAGCTCACGAAGCAATCCGTCCGACAGATGTGTTTCGTCCTTCAACTCAGTTGCGCGTGGAACTTGACGCAATGGAGTTCAACTTATATGTCCTGATTTGGAAACGAGCGATCGCATCTCAATGTCGTTCTGCCCGACTCCGAAAAACTCGTATTGTCACTCAATCAGGGCCGATATTGTGGCAGGCAAGAGGACAAGTCGTTGAGTTCCTCGGTTACGCCCGGTATTGGTCTAATCTAAGTAAAGACAGTGTTTTGCCGAACGTGCAACAAGGGCAAAGGCTGACTTTGGAGAATGCTGGTGATGAGAAAAAGCAGACGCAGCCACCCCCACGCTACAGCGAACCAAAACTTGTACAACTGATGGAACGCAAAGGAATCGGTCGTCCAAGTACTTATTCTCCTACTATTTCCACCTTAAAAAAACGAGGTTATGTCCAGTTGATAAAAGAAAATCTACAGCCGTCAGCCTTGGGGTTGGAAGTGGATGCTTTTTTGCTCAAGGCTTTACCCGATCTGCTAGCAACAGAATTTACTGCTAAGATGGAGGATGCGCTGGACGCAATTGCTGAGGGAAAACAGCCTTGGCAGCATTACCTAACGACTTGGAACCAGAATTACTTCGCGCCTGCGTTGGCGAAAGCAAAAACTGTCACTTTCACATCCAATACGAAATCCTCTTCTAGTGTGGCTGAGCGCAAATATGAGACTTCTAGAACTCGTTGCCCTCAATGCAAAAACCCGCTTGCCAAAATTAAGAGCAGTAAACTTAAAAAGAAATTCTTTCTCAAATGTGTTAATGGATGTGTTGATGTAGTCCTCTTTTGGAGCGATCGCAGTAAAACTTGGGAGGCACCTCGATCTCAAGCAGCCAACGTCGTTGCTGCAAATCCCCAAAAACAAGCTTTGTTGACGACACATCCCTGTCCGGTGTGTAAGAAGCCTCTGGAAGAATACAGTTATATAAAAGACGGACAGAGTAAGATCTTGCTCCGGTGTTCCAATCCTCAGTCCCGGAATGACCAGAAGCATAAAGAAGTTGCTTATTTTAACACAGCAAACGGATGGTGGAGTCCTAAGTTTGGGGAGTTAGAACATACGTAGTCTTTATTGATACGAATTACATAGCTGACCTCAGCACGGATGCCTTTGCTTGTAATAACTTTTGACTCTCTACGTTTCGGCTTAGCTTAGAATTGTGATACTATTGATAAAAGTAGGCATTAGACAGGATGCGCTGTAAGAGTAGGGGGACTTTTGTGCAACGCTCTTAGTGGAAATCTCCGAAAATTAATTATGCGTTCGTCTAAAATATTGGTATTGAGAAACTGTGAGACAGAGAAAGCAGGAGGGTTTCCCTCAGTAGGGGACTGCGATCTTCGCAGCGTTAGCGAGCTTGCGAGCGTCACCCGAAGGGCTGTATCCTACACAAAACGCCTATATTATGATTTCAGGAGATGTCTAGTTAGTCAAGAAAAATCAAATATTTAGAAAAATTTAAGTATAGGTGGTTATTTGATGTGTGGTGTACTACCCTAAAATAAGGGTAGCTGGTGGATTCGGTGAATTGTTCAATGAGCAACATTGTTTTGCCCCGGAATGAGGTCAAAATATTGCTGGGGAAAAGAAAGATGTTGGTTATTGAAAATTTAAGGAGTATAGCCAGTCTTAGGGGCATTCATACAGGGAAAGTGTTATTAATCAAATGTTAACGAACTCGCTCAAGTTATAATATCGCTTGTGCAACCTAAAAAAGTCGAAAAAATAGATTTCAATCAGGAATATCCGTGTCCTTGTCGTCGGCGAGGGCAGCTAATTCCGATTGTACTGACAGAAGCATTTGGTTGCGATCGCTGTCAGCAAATATTTGTCGTTGAAGATAACGGACATGTTCTAGAGCAGCTTTCCACCACATATCCCTACAAGCGAGCTTGGCGATGGATGGGAAATACTTGGCAAGTTGTCCGTCCTCGGTTGGGAGAAAGTTATTTACCAGTAGCGCTGGGCGTTCTTTTCGTGCTAGTGATTATATGGTTACCATTAGCGCTGAAAGCAAGTAGCTCCAATACGATCGTTTGGGCAATATTAGCAGTAATGTTGGCTATCCTGCCAGCACTAATGGTCTGGCTTACTTACAGACGTTAATGAGGCAAATAGTGGATGTTTTTGATGATTGCCCCCAACCAATTGCCAGCGCCAAACGCGCTTATCAGGCTTCCCTGAAGTTGGGGAATACAAAGGGTGTAGAGCGTAGTCGTGCTGTGTTGGCAATGGCACAAGCACTTCAAGATTCCTTTGATGATATTCTGGAAGCTAATACCCTGGATTTAGAAGCCAGTCGGGACATGGCAGTTCCAGAATTAGTTTTGGATTGGTTAAAACTGACTCCACAACGCTTAGGAGCAACAGTAGATATTCTCCAAAAGTTGGCAGAATTATCAGATCCTCTACGAAGAGTTAGAAACGCTGACTATCAACTCGAAGACTCTCAAACTTACTCGCAGTTGACACCTTTAGGAGTCATTGCATTTATTCATGAGGCGTTTCCAGATTTGGCGGCTTTGGCCGCAGGTTTATGTATTAAAACTGGCAACAGTATAATTCTCAAAGGCAGTACAGAAGCAAGCCATTCTAATGTGGCGATCGGCAACGCACTTCAAGCAGCTGTTGATCATGTGGGCTTACCGAATGGTAGTTTAGAATTGTTAACAGCAGAACATGGAACTTCAATTCGAGATTTAGTCACGCAAGATGAGTACCTCAATTTAGTCATACCCTACGGACGTTCCAGCTTGATACAACAAGTTGTGCGTCAGGCAACTGCTCCTGTTCTAAAATCGAGTATTGGCAACTGTTACCTTTACTGGTCGCCCAATGCTAGCTTAGAGATGGTGCGCTGGATGATTATGGATAGTCATCAGAGTGAACCAGATGCGGTGAATGCTATTGAGAAAGTACTCATTCACAGGCAGGCATTACCATCGTCTCTGTCTGTTCTATGGAATACTTTAAAGGAAAAAGGCTTTGAAATTAGAGGAGATGAAGAACTTGTCGAAGCATTTCCTCAGTTACAACTCGTTCAGTCTAAAGAATGGGGAAGCGCTTACCTAACACGCACAGTCGCTTTTAAGCTGGTGGATAGTTTAGAGGCGGCGATCGCTTGGGTTAACCAACATAGTAGTGGTCATGCCGACTGCATTGTCACGGAGTCTTACCAAGAAAGTCGGCAGTTTGCCTTGGGAGTGAACAGCGCCTCAAGCTACATCAACGCTTCTCCGCGTTTTTCTCGCAATCCATCACGAGGCGACTCTGTATTTTTAGGCATGTCCAACCAAAAAGGTCTTCGACGCGGTTTGATTAGTTTAGAAAGCCTCACTACCGTTAAGCACATTGTTCAGGGAAATGGGCGATTTTAGGAATAAATGTTAAAAAGTATACTCTGAATATCTGTTATGTAAGTAAAAAAACGTACCTAATTCTTGATTTATAGGTGTATACAAGCATACTTATTTTTCTGTTGTTGATATGGCGGATATCACCCTCATTCTTCTGTTAAAAATAGCTCGAGCAATCAAGTAGAATAAGGTTTGCGTTGATAGACTGGGACTTGCCCAAATCAACTCATGTCCTATTTGAACAAGCAGTTTTCATGACACAGACACTCACAAGAGTCACTTTTGCCAAAACAGTCGGTTTTAGAAAAGAACTGAATAAACGAGTTGACGCTTATTTTCAATCTGAGAAAATTTCTCCCCGAGATAATCTTGCAATGTATCTCAAAACTGCAACAATCTTAGGATGGGTGATTACCGCTTGGACATTTACAATCTTTGGTCCACCGATAATATGGATGAAAGTACTTGGCTGTATCCTTTTAGGATTAGGTCTTGCTGCCGTAGGCTTTAGTGTAGGACATGATGCGAATCATGGCGGTTACTCTAGTAAAAAATGGGTTAATTATATCCTTGGTTTAACCTATGATGTCATTGGCGTATCAAGTTATCTGTGGAGGTTCCGCCATAATTTCCTACATCATACTTACACCAATATATTAGAGCATGATGTCGAAATACATGGAGATGGATTGGTGCGGATGTCTCCCTTCATGAAACTCGAATGGTATCATAAATTCCAACACATTTTCATCTGGTTTATTTATACCATCATTCCGTTTTACTGGTCTATTTCTGATGTCACTCTCATATTATTTAAGCGCAAATACCACGAGCATGTCGTTCCTGTATCCAAACAGGAAACTTTCACACTGTTAGCTGGTAAAGTAGTTTGGTTGGGACTGTTTGTCGGAGTTCCAATTGCCGCAGGATATAGCCCCTTGCAATTAATTGCCGGACTTTGCATCACTTACATGACCTACGGATTTTTGATTTGTAATGTATTTATGCTTGCCCACGTTATGGATACAGCAGAATTCATTCAACCTAATCCGGAATCAAACCAAATAGAAGATGATTGGGCAATTGTGCAAGTGAAAACAACAGTTGATTTCGCTCCAAAGAACGCCTTTTTAAACTGGTATGTTGGCGGTCTTAACTATCAAGTTGTACATCATTTATTTCCTCATGTTTGTCATATTCACTATTCAAAAATAGCTCCCATATTGGCAGAAGTTTGTCAGGAATATGGCGTCAAATACAATGTGTATCAAACTTTGGGAGAAGCATTAGCGTCTAATTACCGTTGGTTGAAACTCATGGGTACAGAGCCTCAAGAAAGCGCAGCACTGTAGAGGATTGGAAATAGAAAATGGGTAATAGGCAATTGGAATGGAATAATTTCTTCCTCATTACCTATTACCCATTACCTACCGTTCAAGGTAATAATCATTAAACGACTTATAGCCACTATCTGTAACGTACAATTGACACTGATCTGTAATTTGCTTCATTAAAGACCAAGAAAACTGACACTCGTCATGTAAATAAGATCCCCAATTTTCTTGCAAGCTGCGATAAGCCAACCGCAAATTGTAAGAAGGAATGGCAGTGGAAATGTGATGGGGAACGTGAACGCTAATATCGTGGCAAAGGAATTCTATCCAGCGCGGGTAATGACAATGAATAGTGCCAGAAAGTTGTGCGATCGCCGCATTCCATTTGGATTCGTTGACAAACGGAACGTCTGGAGCAGTATGATGAACTATTGTAAAAGTACTCATCCAAAAATGGTAACCCAGCCAAGGGATTAGCCAAAATTTCAAAAATCCCCAGATACCAGTTGTCGCGATGAGAGTGGGGAAAGCGATCGCTGCAAAAAGCACAACGACAGCCACAGAGAGCTTGACGCTGGATTGGTCTTTTTCGCGAAATGTTCTCCAATCAAAGTGATGGGCTGTCCAATGTAGAATTGAACCTATCCACCACAATCGGTTTCGCAGAAAACCTTCAAAACTCAAACGCTCAACTTTTCCCCAACTTTCAAACACCTCTGTTCTAATTGGATGCCAAGCGTTGTCTTCGTCCAACTTGTTGGTGTGAGTGTGGTGATAATTGTGTTGAATACGCCAACTGTGGAACGGGTAAATCAAAGGCATCATCATTACATGCCCAACCACATCGTTTACCCAACGACGTTTAGCAAACGAACGATGTCCGCAATCATGGCCGATGACAAAAAAACCAGTCAACGCAGTACCAGTAAAAATCCAGGCTGCGGGCAAAAGAAACCAAGGAGCATATATCAGACTTAAATAGCCTAAGCCAACCATCAAAATACTGGTTAGCACTTTTCTCCAAGCTTTGTATCGATTCTGCTGAAAACATTCTTTGGGCAGAGTTTTGATAATATCCTTTAACTTTAGGTCTGAATGACCAAAGTCATAAACTGGCTTCTGAGTGTTTATAGTTGATGTAGTCATGAATACCTGAGACAAAACCAATTCTCCTACCTAATCACTTTATGTAGTGACTTGTCGCGAAGTTCTGAAACGTTAGCGTTTTGGATTATAGCAGTCTATTCCACTGGAGCGCACCTGTAATTGCTCCTGTGAAAAGTCAGAGAAGCAGTTGTTTAAGGAGATGCAAAAACTACCAAATGAAGTTGACTTAATCAATTTAGAAGTCAGGAGACAGAATCCAGGAGAATGTTGTGGAGGAAGTACAAATTAATTTTCGTAAGACAGCAGAGCGTTTATAACACAAGTTTGGTGTTATAAAATTTTTCCTTTTTGAAACCCCCGATTTTAAGCGTGGAGTTCCAAGCTGACTTCTGTACGGGCAGGTTTAACTAGATCATCTACCTGTCCAAAATGAAAATTCATCATAAAACCTGCCCCTCCTGTGAATTCTGACTGCTTATTACTGCTTTTTGTTTGCCAGCTTCACATTTTGAGCTAGTCCAAGTGTTTGCAGCAATTGAATTGTCATCCAAGTTAAGTCTATTTCCCACCATTCCAGTCCGTGACGGGCTGAATATTGATAAGCGTGGTGGTTATTGTGCCAGCCTTCACCAAACACAAGTAAAGCAACCCACCAGCAGTTAGTCGAATTGTCCCCAGATTCGTAACTGCGATAGCCGAATTTGTGGGTAGCACTGTTAACCAACCAAGTACAGTGGTAGACAAAGACAATACGAACAAAAATGCCCCAAATGACAAAAGGCCAGCCACCCAAGAGCAAAAGTAACAAACCTAATGCCACTTGGACGAAAATCATATTTTTATCCAAAAACTGATACACTGGATCGTCTACAAGGTCTTTAGTGAAGCGAGGAAGGTCTAATCCATTTGGTTTCTGAAAAATCAACCAACCAATGTGGCTCCACCAGAAGCCTTGATTGGAATCATGTGGATCTTCAGTTTGATCCGAGTGTAAATGATGTATGCGGTGTGTCCCTATCCACTCGATAGGGCCCCCTTGACAAGCTAGTGTCCCGCAAAACACCAAGAAATACTCCAGCCATTTGGGAGCTTGAAAACTGCGATGGGTGACAAGACGGTGAAATCCTAAAGTAATCCCTAAGCCGCCACTTATCCAATAAAGTAATAAAGCCACGCCTACTGCCTTCCAGCTAAAGTTGCTTGGAAGTAAGGCAAATAAAGCTCCGATATGCAAAAAGGCGAAGAATAAAGTATTCACCCAGTTGATTTGATGTTTGGTTGAAGTCGCAATTGTCATGCAGTAGTCCGAATAGGAATTGTTAAGCCTAAAAATGCGGGATCAGAAAATCCGCCGATCTAATTTTCTACGAATGAGGAACTAATGAACAGCTCGGAACAGCTGCGAGAAGCAGAAAAGGTACTGTTACAAATTTTTTCTGGAATTGACACTCAGGTCAAGCAAAATCTCAAAAGAGTGCTAGAAGCCTTTCGCTATCATAAAGTGGGTGCACACCATTTTGCAGGTGTGACAGGATATGGTCATGATGATCTAGGACGAGAAACTTTAGATAAAGTTTTCGCCCAAGTCATGGGCGCTGAGGCCGCAGTAGTGAGGGTACAGTTTGTTTCTGGAACCCATGCTATCGCATGTGCATTATTTGGCGTCCTCCGTCCTGGTGATGAAATGCTAGCAGTGGCAGGTACTCCTTACGATACCCTCGAAGAGGTGATTGGTTTGCGGGGTCAAGGTCAAGGCTCATTAAGCGAGTTTGGCATCAACTACCGACAATTGGATCTTAACGCAGAAGGAACCCTAGATTGGCAAGCTATAAGCCATGCGGTTAAGCAAAACACTCGTTTGGTATTAATTCAGCGTTCTTGTGGCTATTCTTGGCGAACTAGTTTATCTATTGCCGAAATTCAAAAAATTGTCCATTTAGTTAAACAGCAAAACCCCAACACCGTTTGCTTTGTTGATAACTGCTACGGCGAATTTATTGAAACTCAGGAACCTACCCATATTGGAGCCGATCTCATGGCAGGGTCTTTAATTAAAAACCCTGGTGGGACTGTTGTCAATGCAGGCGGTTATGTTGCTGGTCGTGCTGACTTAGTGGAAGCGGCAGCTTGTCGCCTCACAGCTCCGGGAATCGGTAGTTATGGAGGTGCGACTTTTGACCAAAATCGCCTACTCTTCCAAGGATTGTTTCTGGCTCCACAAATGGTAGGGGAGGCGATGAAAGGCACTCACCTTACTGGTTACGTATTTGACAAGCTCGGTTATCCAGTGAATCCAGAACCATTTGCCCCCCGTCGGGATGTGATTCAGGCAATTAAACTCGGTTCTGCTGAAAAGCTGATTGCCTTTTGTCGGGCGATTCAACAGTATTCTCCCATCGGTTCTTACCTCGACCCTGAACCAGCCGAAGTCCCTGGGTACGAGAGCCGTGTGGTTATGGCTGGAGGGACGTTTATCGAGGGCAGTACTTTGGAGTTTTCGGCTGATGGACCAATGCGGGAACCATACGTCGTTTATTGCCAAGGGGGCACTCACTGGACTCATGTGGCGATCGCCCTCGAAGCCGCAATTAACGCCCTCGGACCAGCGTAAAAAAGAAAAGCGAAAGGTAGAAGACAATACAATGATGTCTTGAACATCCATTGATTGGAGACAAGCGACCTGCAGTATGGTGGGGCAAAGCTCGCCGGGGGATCTTCCCAAGAGCGAGCTTTGCGGCAGGACAGAGAACAGAGCCTAATTGTGTATAAAATATTACTTTACAGTCTACCCTCAGTATAGCTGTCGATGCTTGGTAGGGCTGGTCAATAGACTCAAATTGAGACTTGATGATTGCTAATCGCTAAATGATATCCTAATTGTTGGTACATACGTATCTGTACCTTGTGACCCCTAATAAGTACTGAGATAGATTGTGCTTTGCAGCACATATAATTGAGCAAATTGAGTTAATAAGGATAAGGAAGACTGTTGGCAAATGTCGCAAAATCGAATGTCTTCGGGAATACCCGGTTTGGATGAAGTTCTGTATGGTGGTTATATTCAAGGTCGGACTTACTTAATCCGAGGTGAAGCGGGTACTGGTAAAACAACGCTGGGAATGCATTTTTTAACAAGTGGTGCCAACAAAGGCGAACGTGTTTTATTCATTACACTGGGAGAAAGCGTCACACAACTGCGGCGAACTGCCGAAGGGGTGGGAATTGACCTACAAAGCATCACTTTTCTTGATCTGAGTCCCACACCCGAATTTTTCGCCCAGGTTCAGACTTACGATATTTTCTCGCCTGCCGAGGTAGAGCGTGAACCCATAACCCGGAAAATTGTCGAGCAGGTAGAAGCCCTCAAGCCGCACCGTATTTTTATTGATTCGATGACGCAGTTTCGCTACCTTGCAACTGATACCTTTCAGTTTCGCAAGCAAGTGCTGTCGTTTCTGCGATTTTTAGTGGAGCAAGACACAACTGTTCTATTTACCTCAGAGAGCAGTGGAGAAGCTCCCGACGATGATTTACAGTTTATGAGTGATGGGGTACTCAATCTATACTTCAGCCACAATGAGCGTAATTTATGTGTCTCCAAATTTAGGGCGAGTGACTTTCACGACGGGCATCATGCAATTCGCCTCACCAGCACAGGAATGCAGATCTTCCCCCGGTTAATGCCACGAGCCTACGAGCAAGATTTTAGCACTGAAATCATCTCCTCTGGTATTCCGGAAATCGACGAGTTGCTCCACGGTGGGATTGAGCGCAGCACCATTACCATTATCAGTGGTCCGAGTGGCGTGGGTAAGAGCACCTTGGGACTTCAGTTTATGAAAGAAGCTGCTGGACGGGGTGAGCATTCGGTAATATATACTTTTGAGGAAAGAAAGGAAACACTATTGCGCCGCGCTGAAGGAATTAACATTCCGGTTAATGCAATGCTGGAGCGCGGGACACTCTCAGTCGTTCAAGTAGAGCCTTTGCACTATACACCCGATGAGTTTGCTCATCTCGTGCGTCAGGAAGTAGAGCAAAAGCAGGCGCGGATTGTGATGATAGATAGCGTGTCCGGCTATCGGCTTTCGGTGCGCGGGAAAGATTTGACAAGCCACATTCATGCCCTGTGCAAATATTTGCAAAACATGGGTGTTGCAGTGTTGTTGATCAACGAGGTGGAAACGATTACAGGGGATTTCCGAGTTACAGAAATTGGGATTAGCTACTTGGCAGACACAATTGTATTTTTACGTTACTTAGAAATGCAAGGTGAACTGCGGCGAACTATCGGCGTTTTGAAAAAGCGCATGAGCGATTTTGAAAAAACTTTACGTGAATTTGAGATCAGTCGCTACGGAATTAAAGTCGGTAAACCACTCACACACCTTCGAGGGCTGTTGACTGGGGTGCCGGAATTTTTAAATGATAAACTTTAACAGGTTGCCTGTCTTATTGTTGATTCAGCTCTTAGCTGTGAAACACTTTTGCGGCAGCATTGCAAGGTGAGCAAGTTAGGAGCGATGAATCGAATTTTAATTATTATAGAGCAATCTGAAAATCGCCGCCTCATGGCAGAGTGGCTGAGAATACATTACGAGGTTGTGGTGGCAGACTCAGTGGTGCAGGCTGGAAAAGCCGTGCCGCTTTTAGATGAACAGTTTGACTTGTGCATGATTGATGGTCAAGCACTGGATCGGCTTTGGGAATGGGTGCAAGCAAGAAAACAAAAAGAAAAACCCGTTTTTTTGCCCTTTTTGCTCATTACACAGAAATCAGACGTTAAACTATTGACACGGCATTTGTGGCAAACTATTGACGAACTGATTACAAAACCGATTGAAAAGCTAGAGTTGCACGCACGAGTGGAAATGCTGCTGCGATCGCGGCGCTTATCACTAGAGCTTCAAGTTGCACTCTTGCAAGAACGTGAACTCAGGGAACTAAAATCGCGCTTTGTCTCAATGGTTTCCCATGAATTTCGCAACCCACTCAATACCATTTCTGGTTTCACTCGTTTGCTGGAACAGCGCGAGTTACCGCCAGAAAAACGAACTGACTTTTTCCAACGTATTCAGGTTGCCGTTAAGCGTATGGTTAGCTTGCTCGATGATGTTTTGCTACTGGGAAAATCTGAAGCGAATCTGCCATCTCATGCTGTTCCAGTGGCGCTCGAGCCTTTCTGCCGTAAGTTAGTCGAGGAAATCAAATTAAGCATAGGCAGTCGTCATATTATTCATTTCGACTGCGAGGATGAATGTAGTGTACTTCAAATGGATGAAGTGTTACTGCGGCACGTTTTGAGCAATCTCTTGTCTAATGCGATCAAATACTCCGCACCCGACAGCACTGTTGAGCTGAAATTGCAATATCAATCGCCATCCGTCATCTTTCAAGTCCAAGATCAGGGCATCGGCATTTCTCCAACAGATCAAAAACGGCTGTTTGAATCTTTTTACCGTGCCAGTAATGTGGGTAAAATTCCTGGTACTGGATTGGGACTGGCTATTGTTAAACAGGCTGTTGAGAGACATGGCGGAACGATCGCAGTCAGTAGTGAACCTAACGTTGGCACAACTTTTACCGTAACTTTACCGTTTAGCCGCCAAGTGTCTTGAATATCTTGTCGCTTAGAGGCCATCCTTTTTATTGTATAAAAGCTTATACAATGGCTGAAGAAGGGACTTTCTTTACGCCTAAGCATTTTTGCCTTAGCCATTATTCCGGTAACTTATATTGCCCAACAATCCGCTTAGCAAACTCTGGAACGTGCGCCTCTAATTTCTCCGCGTAATTCCGCTTCATGTACAAGTAATTGCGAGTAAAGTGAGAATCGATAGAGAAACGAGCGTATTCTAAACCTTTGGGACCAATTTTTTCAATCACTACCCCCATGAGTTTTGCTGCCCACATTGGCAGTGTGACGCCTTTGTCGTAAGCCGGGATACTTTGTTGGACAGCCGCTTTGCGATCGCCTTTTGACATCACAGGCTGTGTTTCTAGTTGGTCTTTTACCAATTCTAGCATTTCCCGACCTAAGTCATTTCTGACCACAATCCATTGCCAACCAAAAGGTGCCCCCATGTAGCCGACGACTAAATCTGCTAGAGAATTCACATAGTCAAAGCAACTCATGCACGAAGGAGCAAAAACATCTTTCAGTTTGTTCGTCTTCAATCCGAAGAAAGGCACAGTTTCTGTGGAACCATCTTCATGTTTGAAGTGAACTCGGAAGTCTTGCATGAACTCATAATGCACTACCGTGTTAGGTGAACGGCTAGTTGTTTCTAAGAATTTTTGTAATCCGGCACGCGTAACATTATCTACGCACGGCGTCCCCAACACGTAGAGCTTTTCTAAGCCCAGTTGTTTTTCTACAGCTCGTAATGCTTGAATTTGACAGCCAACTCCAATCACCAATAGCCGCTTCATCCCCGATTTTTCCACCTGTTCTAAAATTGAAAGGTTAGGTGATAGTGTCGGTTTATTTACACGTGCTGCTAGTATTTCCTCTGGTGTTGTAGCGATGACAGGTAGAGGTTGAAAGCGGTCTTCTTGAGTATTTTGTACGCAGACGACACCTTCAACAATACCGCGATTGAGCATTTCAATCGCAATACTACTAACAATTCCTGTCCATTGAGCACCAGGAATTGGTTCTGTTTTCCGTGCAGCCATCATGTCTTGCTGAACACCAAAGTAGAGTTCGTTGGGGTTGTCAAGATTACGAGAACGGTTGTGCGTCTGTTCTTCAAGTTTGTCTATTTGCTGATTGATAAAAGCGCAAGCTTCCTTGACATAGTGAACGTAGTATGTGTCACAAAGTCCACACTCACTACACAGTTCCTTGGCGGGACGACGGCTACCTGGTTTGAGGGCTTTGGCTTTTTTATGATTGGGGAAATTTATTAAAGTCATTCAATTTTGGATTTTAGATTTTAGATTTGGGATGACAAAATTATTGCCAGTTCATCATTATGCAGAACTATCTGTCGCAAATATTTATCGAATTGGCGTCATGAAAATTTCGGCTGTAAAAAACTCAAATGTCCTACTCCAATTTGACTGCACCTTGCCGCAAAATCTGCCAATTCTTCCCAGTCCATTTGGCAACGGTGGAAGGTGAAATATTCTGTTGTATTTCTTCAATGGATTCTGTTGACAATGTTAGAACGTTGGGGAACTGTGCCTCAATTTCTGACATAGTTTGTAACGGCGGTTGAGCTGACAAATTAGCACTGCTGGTGGCAAGAGGACCTGTTTGTTCTAAAATGCTTTGGGCGATCGCACAGTCAGGGACTCGTATCCCAACTGTTCTTGGTTCGGTTACAGGTAAAATACCAAATAATGCTTTTGATACCTGTGCTGATGCTGGTAAGACTAAAGTTAGCGCTCCCGGCCAGTACGTATCAGTAATTCTCAGCCAAATTTTATACTCGTCTTCGTTACCTGTAACGAATGACCAAAGTTGTGAGGCACGCGCAGCCAATAATATTAAAGGTTTCTCGTAACTACGTTGCTTTGCCGCAAAGATTAACTCTCCTTGTTCTGGCAAAACTGCAAGCGCGGGAACAGTATCTGTAGGAAAGCTGACTAATTTGCCAGCTTTAGCACCAGCAACAAGTGAGCCGAGAGAAACTTGCACCATTTTTACAAAGTCAAGAGTGAGGAATCAAAATTATAACTCCTGTACAGGCGGGTTTTATCAGATCAATAGACATATTTAATACAGATAGGTAAAACCTGCTCCTACGCCCTGTACAGGCAGGTTTTATCCGATTAATAGACATATTTAATACAGATAGGTAAAACCTGCTCCTACGCCCTATACGGGCAGGTTTTATCCGATTAATAGACATATTTAATACAGATAGGTAAAACCTACCCCAACGTGCTGTACGGGCAGGTTTTATCCGATTAATAGACATATTTAATATAGATAGGTAAAACCTGCCCCTACGCCTCTTAACTCTTGTAAGCAAGAGCAAAACGTTCTATGCCTGCTAAGTCGGCGTGAATTTGAATGTTGCGATAATTTCCTTGAAGCAACATTTCTCGTACTGCATGTGCTTGTCCAGCCATCATTTCAATCAGCCATAACCCACCTGTTTGTAAATAGATGGGGGAAATTTCTATCAAATGGCGAATGCACTCTAAGCCGTCAGAACCACCATCCAAGGCTAGATGTGGTTCGTGGTTAATCACTTCTGATTGTAGAGTAGGTAAGATACTCGTAGGGATATACGGCGGGTTGGAGACCATACCACTGAACTGTCCAGTGAGGAATTTTAGTGGTTCCCACCAAGAACCTTGGTAAAATTGAATACGCTCAGCTAAACCACAATTATGGGCGTTGGTCATGGCGATCGCCAGAGCTTGGCGACTGGAATCAACAGCATGGATGGTTGCTTGGGGAAACGCATCTGCTAGTCCCAAAGCGATCGCGCCACTACCAGTCCCCAAATCTGCCCAATGTCCTTGCTGAAAGGAAGGCTGGCGGCTACCATGTAAAGTTTTCTCACTTGTGGAAGCAGCCGCAACTGCCAGATCGATCAGGCACTCTGTTTCAGGTCTGGGAATCAAAACAGCAGGAGAAACGGCGATTTTAAATTTTCGCCAGTGTGTCACTTCTGTAATATATTGCACTGGTAAGCGGTCATTTAAACGCCTCTGCCACAGTGCCTCTAATTTTTCTAGAGGAAACTGAAGCTGAATTTGAGACCAGTCTTTAAAAGACTCCAAACGCAGTGCTAATCTGTCTAATCCAGCTACCTCTTGTAGTAACCAATCTACTTCAGTAGGTGGGACATCATTTGCGCTCGCAGCTTTTAAAGCCTGGTTGCGCCACTGCCAAAGTTTTAAACCAGAAATCATTTCTGGTTGATTATCCGCCATACCTTAATGAGTAAGTGCTAGTCTGTTATTTTTTCGGAGCGGGGGTAGCGGGGGTAGCAGGATTTTTAGGCAGTTTCCTAATATAATCTCTATCTTCTTGGGTTGGTACCAAAACAACTTGGTTAAGCCATGGATCGTTTTTCTCTTGGAATACTTTAATGACTCCGTCCATGTCAACAACATCCATAACAGCATTAGGAAATTTTTGCTTCACCTGCGTCAACAAACCCTGTGCATCTTGCTGGCTTAAAAACAAAGGAATAATTTCCTGCTTTTGGTTTCCTGCTTTAATTGACACATAACCTTTATCAGCTCCAAATTTAACAGTGAAAACAGGCACACTCCTAAATTGCTGTACCTGTTTACCACTAGCACGTAGCAATTGCAACGCTGCTTGCATTTCTTTGTCTAAAGGTTTGAAGGCAAATTCCAGGTGATTTGGCTGACTTTTGGTTTGTTTCAATTGTTGATAAATAACTCCAAGCGGCACTGCTGTCACTTGTAAGCTCTTTACCAATTCTGTCATTTTCGGATCTTTATCTTTGAGGTTCCGTAGTTGGTTGATAAAACTCTCCGCCTCTTGATGACTCATATAAACACCTGTCACCGAACCACCGCCTTTTTGCCCGTTTTGAGCTTGCAGAGGACGACTGAGTGGTAAGCCTTGGGGATTTGTGATTAAAAATACTGGTACTGAATCCAGTTTTTCTTTGATTTGTTGTTCTGATAATGCTAGCACTGGGGCGTTTCCGCTAAATACAGTTGCCAACAGAGTACTTCCCACTAAACCCAATGTTGTACCCCAGCGAACGAATGATTTCATGATTTCTCCTAGCATCAATACTTTACTTTTATTAAGTCGAGACTTAGGTTGGATTTGCACAGAATCAACTTGTTTTAGCTATAGTATCTTGTCCGCCGATAGACTGTGCTATTTTCTGCTTGTCAATTTCGCCTCGACGTTCCGACGTTATATTGTAGATACGCTCTGTGATTTGCTTGAAAGCAAAGCACAGAGGTCATTTTCTATTTTTCACCTGGTATATAGCATTTCTACAAAGATTTTTGAGATATTCCGTGAGGATCGTCTTTTATTCTCTGTCCAATGTCATTTGTAATTAAAAATGACTGATGTGCAGGCGGGTTTAACAAGAGATCTTGTCTTCTTACAGGTTATCTAGATTAAACCTGCACTACCAGAGTTGACGCCACAATACAATAAATCGTTCCACTTGTCACCTTCTCAAAAATCTCAAGATTTACACCAGTAAGTCATTTTTCCAGTCTTACTACTCAGCTGTTGAATCTAGCTATTAATCATGGAAAACCGCCAGATGAGTTGACTCAGATCTTGCACCTACCGAATAAACCCGTAAAAAACAAATAAAGAGTACAAAA
>JAQYWO010000176.1 GCA_029379215.1 Rhizonema sp. PD37 | reverse complement strand
AAATCTAGCGCAGCGTTCCCCAGTTGCGTCACTTTCAAGCCCCCTGAACGGTTACTGCTCTCTCGCACTCACGAAAATAAACTGGTAGAGTCTCCCAATTTAAAATTCCTCATACTTGACGAACTCCACACCTATCGGGGAAGACAAGGTGCAGACGTTGCCATCTTAATTCGCAAGCTCCGCCAACGCAGCAAAAATAATCATCAATTACTCTGTATTGGCACGAGCGCCACCATGTCAACGGAAGGTTCTCGGGAACAACGTCGTCAGGTGGTGGCGGATGTCGCTAGTAAGTTATTTGGTGTGGAAATCAAACCCAGCAATGTTATTGATGAAACTCTAGAGCGTTCTATCAAATGCGCTGAGCCTACTATAGCGGAACTACGTCAAAGCATTCAAGCTGGTTTACCAAGCGAGTCAACACAGACGTTGGAGAATTTCCAACAGCATCCTCTCAGCAACTGGATAGAGATGAACTTCGGGTTGAAGGAAGAAGTCGTTGATGGGGTAACAGAGAATAAGATTATTACATTTCCAACAAAGTCTACTTGGCTTGCGGCGGCATCTACTGGGAAATACACCACATCTCCTCAAAAATCTGTGAGTTATGTTCGCCGTATACCAATTACACTTCAGGAAGGTGCGGAGAAATTGGCTCAAGTTTGTAGTTGTGTGGCTGCAGATGATGAAGATGCGCTGAAGCGCAACTACGAACAATGTTTGAATGTTCTTAAACAGATGTTTTTGTGGGGAAGTAAGACTAAGGGATTGGCTTTTCGTCTACATCAGTTTATTTCTCAAGGGGGTAGTGTTTACGCCACGATTGAAAATCGAGACAAGCGTCTTCTCACTCTTGAAGGTCAATATACAACGACTGAAGACCGTTTGTTGTATCCGCTTGTTTTTTGCCGGGAATGCGGACAAGACTATTACGTTGTGCGCTACGATGCTGAGCAGCAAATTGTCTTACCTCAGTTACCGACGGCGTTGGATGTCAGCCCTGATGATGCAGATATTACTGAAGGTTATCTTACCTTAGATGAACGGGAACTTTGGGATGAAGGTGATCAAGATCGGCTTCCTGACTCCTGGTTTAACGAAACTAAGAAGAAAGGGCGGGTTGCCAAGAAAGATTATCTACGGTTTATTCCTCGCAAACTGCAACTACTACCCAATGGCAAGACAAGTTCTCTGTTACAGGGAACGAGTTGTTGGTTTATTCCCAAACCTTTTCTTACCTGTCTCAACTGCGGTGTCGTTCATGACAAGAAGCGCAATGAATTTACCAAACTCTCTCGCCTCAGCAGTGAAGGGCGCAGTACCGCGACTACCTTGCTTTGTCTTTCTACCGTCAGTCGTCTCAAACAAGTGTTTATAGATGAGAAAGCCAAGGCTGCTAAAATTCTCAGCTTTACCGATAACCGTCAGGATGCATCTTTACAAGCGGGACATTTCAACGATTTTGTGCAAACTAGTTTCTTACGAGCAGCACTTTTGGGGGGAATTCAGGCTAAGGGACAACTCACTCACAGCGAGTTATCTACCGTTGTTGTTCAGCAGATGGGATTGTCTCAAAGTGACTACGCTAAGCAACCTGCTGAGTTTGGTGTTGGTAAGCGACGAAATGAAGAAGCGTTTCGCAAACTGATTGAATACCGCCTTTATGAAGACTTGCGACGGGGATGGCGGATTGTGCAACCTAACCTCGAACAGTGTGGACTGTTGGTGATTGAGTATGATAGTTTGCCAGAAGCCTGTGCAGATAAAAACCTTTGGCAGAAACATAGCCATCCCATCCTACTCCAAGCGACACCCGCAGAACGTTTGCGAATTGCTCAAGCATTCCTCAACCATTTGCGACGCGAATTAGCAATTGATGCGAAACTTTTGCAACCAGAACAAATTGACTCTCTCAAAAGTGAGGTTATTCAAGCAATTCGAGAACCTTGGGTATTTGATGAGAATGAATACTTGCATCAAGCAACTTGGGCAACTGTGAGCACTGATAGTAGCAAGGAGCGTAGCAAAGTTAAACTGACTCCGCGAAGTCGGCTCGGACGATTTTTGCGATCGCCAAACACTTGGACACTCCGCAGTCAATCTTTAACAGACATTGAGTTCGATAGCTTAATCACTTCTTTACTCCAAGTTCTTTGCAGTGCAGGGTATTTATTCCAACAGGAATCAGAAGTACAATTACGTATTGACTCCCTACTGTGGAAAGCAACCAACAACAGCGAAATTCCTGCCGATCCCTTAACATCGCGTCGCTTACAAGGTGACGAAAAAGTGAGCGTCCCTATTAACAAAATCTTTCAACAATTTTACCAAACCAACGCCCGTCAAATCCAAACAATGGAAGGTCGAGAACATACAGGGCAGGTACGGAATAAAGCCCGTCAAGAACGAGAAGAAAAATTCCGTCAAGGACAACTAGCCGCCTTATATTGTTCCCCGACAATGGAATTGGGGATAGACATTTCCGATCTCAGCGTCGTCCATCTGCGAAATGTTCCTCCCAGTCCCGCCAATTATGCCCAGCGCAGTGGTCGTGCTGGTAGGGGTGGACAGGAGGCAATGGTCATTACTTATGCCGCCATAGGTAGCGGTCACGACCAGTATTTCTTCAAACGGCAAAACCAGATGGTTGCCGGAGTTGTTGCTCCACCAAAGCTAGAACTCGCAAACCAGGATTTAATTAAATCTCATGTGTATTCGATTTGGCTGGCACACACCGGGGTTTATTTAGAAGACTCCATGAATAAAATCCTGGATTTGGAACTGGAAGGTTATCCCCTCAAAGACAGCCAACGCCAGCAACTTACTCTCAGTTCAGCCAAACTAGCCCAATGCCTCCAGGCTACCGAGTCTATCCTTTCAGATAGTTTCTCTCAACAAGACCTACAACGCGCATCTTGGTTCGTAGTTGCGCTGAAGCGCAATTCCACCAATTGGTTACATTTCATCCTCCTCAATGCACTTCACGCCTTCGACCAAGCTTGTAACCGTTGGCGCAAATTATACAATGACGCAGTTACCCAATTAGAAGCCGCTCGCCGCATTATCGACCGTTCTGCTAGAGGCGATGTGACTACTGAAGAACGCAAAAACGCCGAAGCACAGGCACGAGAAGCGCAACGGCAAATAGACTTGTTGGTAGGACACAACCAAGCTAAGAGTCATGCTGAGTTTGAATTTTATCCTTATCGTTACTTTGCTGCCGAAGGATTTTTACCAGGGTTCAACTTTCCCCGCCTGCCAGTGAGAGCATTTATCCCCGCAGGAGAAGGCGGTGAATTCATCTCTCGTCCCCGCTCCGTAGCTTTAAGAGAGTTTGCCCCAAGTAATATAGTTTACTATGAAGGTAGTAAATTCATGGTGACAAAAACCAAAGTTCCGGCACGGGGTTTAGAAGATGAGTATAAAAAGGTAAGTGTTTGTTTCAATTGTGGGTATTTCCACGAGAGTAATCCCGATACTTGTGAAAATTGCGGTGCAGAAATTAAACCAGACAGCCACGGTAATGTCGCCAAATTGACTCGCGTATTGCCAATGGAAACTGCGATCGCCCGCCGACGAGAACGCATCACCTGCGACGAAGAAGAACGCCTCAAGTACGGCTACAACATTACCACCCATTTCCGCTACGATAGCCGAAAACGGGAATCAGCCACTGTTCAAGCAGCCGATGGCAAACCACTGTTGAAATTAACTTATGGTGCAACAGCTACTATCTGGAGGATTAATCGCGGTTTGAAGAAAAATACCGACGAACGAGGGTTTAAGCTCAATCCCACAACAGGCATATGGGGTGACAATAGAAACCTACAAATACAACAACCTACTGATAGCTTGCATACAGAAGTTCATTTAATGGTTGAGGATACCTGCAATATCTTGGTGGTGGAACCCTTAAATATTCCTTCTGAGAATAGAGAAGCTTTTGTGACGACAATGCAATACGTGCTGAAAACAGCAATTCAAGCAGTATATAAATTAGAAGCTGATGAACTTGATACCGAACGACTAGGAGGAGGCAAATATTTACTTTTCTGGGAAGCTGCGGAAGGCGGTGCAGGAGTCCTTTCTCAATTGTTAGAAAAACCAGATGCTTTTCGGAAAATTGCTGATGCCGCTTTGGATATTTGCCATTTCAAACAACATAAACATAGTTGCGTGCAAGCTTGCTATGAATGCTTACTTTCCTACCGCAATCAGTTTGACCATGCCTTAATTAATCGCCATTCTTTAAAATCCTGGATCGGTATCGTACAGGAAAGTACCGTGATTTGTCAAGTCGAGGGAGTATCTCGTGATGAGCAATATCAAAAATTGCTCCAACAAACAGATCCCAATTCTGATTTTGAGCGAGTGGTGTTACAGGAGATTTATCAACGCGGGTATAAACTACCGGATGCAGCACAGGAATTGATTCCAGAGGCGAATTGTAAGCCGGATTTTATTTATAGAGATGCGCTAGCTCTTTTCTGCGATGGTTCAGTTCATAACAGTCCTGAACGGCAAAAGCAAGACCAGGTGGAGCGGGATAATCTCAGGTATAATACTGGTTATACTGTGATAACTTTGCGACAAGATCGGGATTGGGGAGAGATGCTGAGCATTTTGGCAAGTTTATAGCAAGCAAAGATTTCATTTATTGCGCTTCTAGCCAAGCCGATAAATCATCCACGTTGGTAAAATCTAACAATGCTTCGCTCAAGTCTTCTAAAACAGGAAATGATAAAGCAGAAATTTGAAGACGCATTTCAAGAGAAAATTCTCCAAACCGCTTAGTTAACTGTCGAGAAACAGCATTAGCCATTACTTCCCGTACTTCCTCTCGTCCTTCTTCCTTGATTTCTCGGTAAACTCTCGTTTCCTTTAATGTTATGCCTAGCATAGACTCTACCTCAATTCGGCTTAATTGTTCAAATTTGTACACCATGATCGTCGTCACTAACTCTATTATGAAGCGACTTAATGGTTGAGACACTTCAAGCTGAGTATTTGAGGATAGAAAGATTCTGCCCAAATTAAGTATGTTGACAAAGAGCGACGAACCCCAATCCGGTTTTTAACGTAGTAAGCTTTGAAAAAAGTGAGCGATCGCTCACTTTTATTTGGCATCGAATCACTCTCATATTGATTGCAAGCAAAGGTTTCATTTATCGCGCTTCTAGCCAAGCGCGTAAATCAGCCACGTTGGTAAAATCTAACAATGCTTCGCTCAAGTCTTCTAAAACAGGAAATGATAAAGCAGAAATTTGAAGACGTATTTCAAGAGAAAGTTCTCCAAACCGCTTAGTCAATTGTCGAGAAACAGCATTAGCCATCGCCTCTCGTCCTTCCTCCCGTCCTTCAACTCGTCCTTCAACTCGTCCTTCAACTCGTCCTTCTTCCTTAATTTCTCGATAAACTCTCGTTTCCTTTAATGTTATGCCTAGCATAGATTCTACCTCAATTCGGCTGAGTTTTTCAAATTTGTACACCATGATCGTCGTCACTAACTCTATTATGACGCGACTTAATGGTTGAGACACTTCAAGCTCAGTTCTTGTTAACAAATACCTGGCTTCTTCGGGTGCTTGTTCTTCAACTATAGTCGTGAGTACCATCAGTGATACCCATAGAGGTAATTGGCGAATATCTCCCAATTCATTCAAATACACTCTATGCACTTGTTCGCTGTTAAGTAATCCTCGATGAGGATAAATGTCGCTTTGTTCGATACTACGCGATGGATAAATTATCACCGCTTGCCAGTCACTGAATCTGGCACGGTTACGGTAAAAATATAACGAAGATTCCGCAAAGACTCTTTCGTAAAGTTGTTCATCTTTTTGGAATTGAACTTCGCAGAAATATACAGTGCCTACACCTTGATTTTCTGGTAATATAAATACCCCATCAATTTCAAATTTTGGTTCCTTGACTGCTACTGAATCAAAGCGGTAGCTTCCTGCATTGCTCGGTGGCTCTGTCAATAGTTCAAATAGCAAAGTTGGGGATTGTTGGAAAAGTTTGTAAAATATTGAATCTCGACACATGACAGCATTTTTGACATTTTTTGTTTGTGATTTGTTTACAGTCTATAGCAAGACATAGAGTACTTAAAGCTTTTTTTCAGGGACAAATAGTGAACTTAGTAGTTAAATTATGCAAATACTTAAGTCCCGTCTCCAGGTAGGCGAAGATGGCGAGACTAGAAAATCACCAAACAAGGTAAAAGTAAAAAGAAAGAAAATCAGTCTTACGCCCTTGAATTTCTTTAGATAAAATTTTGGGATTTTTTTCAAGACTCGTTTTACGAGTATTAAAGGGGTCTTTTTTAAACCCTATAAAATTATTTATAGAGACTACATTTTGACTTTTTCTCTTTATCTTCTTTCTTGGCTTCCTTGGCGTCTTGGCGGTTCATTACATCCATATTCTTCAGTCTCTTCCCTTTGTAGTTCGCATCAAAAACACCCACGATATCGCCCTTACCCAATCTGCTGTGTCACCCATTCCTCAAACAACCGAGAAGCGATCGCATAAGACTCATCATCCAACTGTCGAATCACACCACTTCCCGCTATCACTTCAAGAGCATCTGCAACTTTTACTCGACTTAAACCTGTACGCTGAGCCAAACTTCTAGCAGTTCCTTTTCGGTCTTGAACTAGAGTATAATAGATAGTGCGTTCCGTTTCACCAAAGCCACCAGAATGCTGTTCCGCATTCCACCATGCCGAAAAGTCATTATCATGATGCTGTATCAGTTTGTCGATGAGATGAGAGCCTAATGCTTGACGGTGAGAGTCGAAAATAATGTTGAGCGTTTGTTGTGTAAGATAGGGATGACTTCCTGACAATTCGAGAACAGAGTTGACTTGTTCTTCACTTAAACGAATATTTTCCTGTTCTGAGCGATCGCCAATCAACTGTCTTGTTTCCTCATCACTCATACAACCCAACCACTCGACTTCGGCGATATTTAGAAGTGGAGAACCTACTCGCTGCTGATATTCCTTTAAATCTCGGTATCCTGATAGCAAAAGACCCAAAAAAGGTTTAATAGCAGTATCAGTATCTTTCAATCCTCGCAGGTATGACCAAGTATCACCAGCCCAATTCTGACGCACAATGAACTCAGCCCCATCTATAAGAAAGCAGATACCTTGAAAATTCAACCTCTGAAGTTCGTCTAAAGTTTTGATGAATGCTAACCGGAAGCTATCATTATTTAACCGTCGCTCATAGTCGGGATTGTTGATGTTCAGCTTGATATCCAAATTGCTGAGAAACTTAAGAGTTACCTCGCTACCCTTGACTTGAGCAAGAAATTCGTGGTACATTTGTCTAATACCAGCCAAGGGGACTTTTTTCCAACGTTCTACAGCTTCCCGCAGTCTGGCTATGAGTAGATAACGTAGATGGTCTAAGTCATTGGGCTGTTCTAACTGCAAATCGATCAGTACAGGAAATGCTCGTCGGGCATAAGTGGTTTTGGGATTCAGTAAATTCCACTCAATAGCACGCAAGGTACTCGTTTTCCCTAAGCGCCTTCCTGCCAGGAGAATCCGCACCTCAAAGGGTGACATTAACATTGTATCAAGCAATTCGGTGCGACCAAAGAAGTGAGAAGGGTCAGTAATTGCTAGTCGGAATTTATCAAACGGGCGATTTGGAAGTGAATTTTGCATTGTTCGATTTCCTCATCTGTGAGTTGCATTTGAATCCACCGTGATAAGAGTGGAATCCGGATTTGGTAGAAATCTTCCTGCTCCACTTCCTTGCGCTCTAATAATCCGACACTTGTTAACCAAATGCAAGCATCTAAACACTGGTTGTCTGTAAACTTAGCTCTGAGTTTGTACAGCAACGCTTGTTGTGTCATCCTCTCGCTGAAATTTTCGTTGCAGGCTAAGATTTGGAGAAGTGCGATCGCCACTTCAAAGTCGCGTTTTTCTAAATCTTCCCAAATGCTCCTTTCTATATAATTCTTCAACTCACCTTTCTGAGTCAAAGTCTTCTCTAAATAAGGCTCTACCATCGCCCATTTAATCAGCACGTTTCCGCTTTGAGCAGGGTTTGTATTTTTCTCCTTGAGCTTCTGGGTTAAAAAGCGAGTAAGTTGGCGAGAAACAAATGGATGTCCACCGCTTTGCTGATGGATTTGTCTGGGAGTGGCTTCATCAAACTCCAAACTCATCAATTTGCCGATATTGATGAGCATTTCTTGCGTCTCCTCCTCTGAAAACGGAGACACAAAGACTTCTTTAAAGAAGTTGAAAACAGGATTCGTTGCTACCCCTTGCTGTGCCCACTGATTAATTCGATTACAATCTGGATGCACATCAGCAACAAGAAGTGACAATTGACGCTGTTCTTGACTCAACACTCGCAGGGCTGCAAAGCAAGCATTAAATTCTTCTGCTTTTTCCCTCGTGTCTTCTGGAGTCGGAATAATTCGTTCCACTTCATCCAAAAAGCACAGGATTGGCAGTTTATATTCGCCATTCTTACAGATTGCATTACTAAAGTCAATCACCCGTTGGATAAACTCTGCAGTTAACTCTGCTGCGGGCTGATTTTGGGAAAATGGCTCATAATTTAAGTGCTTTCCCTGAGTGTCTAGTTTATAAAGACTCCGGAGGATATCGTTGAATAAAGCTGCGCCGTAGCGATAACTTCCGTACCGTTGCAAATCAATGCGTATAATCGGATGTTCCCGCAGCATTAACCCTAACTGGAGAAGTATAGAGGTTTTACCTGACTTGCGTAATCCAAATAGCCCAATTCCCTGATATCTTAGCAGTTCTTCTCCCAAGCGCTGCAATAACTCTGTTCGACCAAAGAAAGAGAGTGTATCACTAATCGCGTTTCGATCATCAAAGAAGTCAACACGCTGTAAATAGCGATCGACATACCCTTGTAACAATCCTCTGCACTCGCCTTGACTCGGGAGTGCTTGTTCCACTTGTGTGAGAGGAATTGGGATCAGCACAAAATGATCGCGTAATCGCACCTTTGCCATTTCTATTCTCGCAGTCGTGTCAGGGGAAACCTCATAAAGAAGAATACCAAGTCTCTGCGGGTTGTTCAAGGTCAATGTTTCCGAGATTTCAACGAGTCGGATAACATCAGAGTCAGTTGGCGTATCCACCTTCACCAAAACTGGGAAAGGCGCGTAGGGACTGAGACTACCTTCGATACTTTGGATTGTGAGGTTCTCGCCGTCACGTTTTATCTGAGTACCGATAAGTTCCAGAAACTTAGCCGCTAAATCCAAATACTTATCTTTCCGTTCTTGTTGTCGTAAAAGTTGGTTATATGTGGAGTTTTGCAACAATTGTGATTGTGGCGATCGCAACTTTAACAACTTGACAAATGTATCACTTAGTTTTCACCAAATGCCGCAGAAACATCGACTTGCCCAAACCAGAGTCACCTTCTAGAACAATTTGCCCCGTGATACTGGGAATCACCTCCGTAATTGGTCGCATCTCTCCTGTATCCTGCTGTAGAGACGCAAAATTTCGCGTCTCTATAACCTCAGTTTCGGGAAAATATGCTTGAGGGTTAAAATTCTCTAATCCTGCATCTGCTAGAAGGAAAGGTTTGAATGGTTCAAACAGTCGGCGACGCAAGTAAGGAACCCCACTCAGGAATATACCTATGTAACCAAACCCCAGAATCCTCCGTAACCAGGGGTTCCAGAACATTGGTTGCACTTGAGGAGATTTGGGGTAGGCCAAGATGAGGGTAAGCCAAATGGCAAGGTGAACGAGCATAATATTTCTGACAACCAAAAACCACCGCCACCATTCCAGATCATTAATGACTGACTGTACCGTATCATCTTCGTTAAATTTAGCAGTTTTAAGATTATCGTAGTGAGATTGAAGTAGCTTCAAGTCTTGCCATGTCCAATTTACTTTTTTGGTAACTTTGGCAATTTGCCTTGCTAAATCTTGTCGGAATTCCGATAAATCCTGGCTGTCTTTCCATGCTTCGCCAAACACTTGCAGTGTTTTGACGCCTTCAGAGTGTAAAAGTTTATCAGGTGTTTTTTTAGGTTCGCCAAACCATTTCAGCAGAATTTTCTCGTCATCAGTGCCGCTTCCAAAGAAATAACTCAAAAACCGCCATTGTGGAATTTGAGACTGGCCATCGTAATAGGCATTATTTAGAATAATAACAACTTCATTAAACTCCAGTTTTCTGATGTTCCCCAACGCTTGTGCCGCAGAGGAACGAACATCAGAGTCAACGCTTTTATCTTTGAGGAGATTCACAGCTTTCCGAGCAATATCCTCCGGTTTCTTCAGCACAGCTTTCAAGTCTTGTGACTCATATTTGGCTAATTTATCCAAAGCCAATTTCTTCACTTCGGGCTTGCCATCATCAAGCGCAGCAATTATACCGTCAATTTGCCAAGGTTGGGGCTTTGGTTTGGGCGCTTCTTCGGCGTTTACCCAAGAAAGGGAGAAGAAAACGATTAATAAAAAGGTGAGAAGGAAAAGGAAAATGGGAGACTTGAATATTTTGCGGACATGATTGGACATTGTTTGAGGATGCAACAAAGGAGTTGGCGCAACACTGAAGCGATTTGTTTTCTCCATTGGCGTGAATCCCTATCCAGAAATACCGCAGTATGATTTTCAGTGTAGCGTAGAGATGCCCTGACGATAGATTCAAGTGTGACAAACGGTTTTGAAATTGGTTGAAAAATGTATTTCGAGATACGTAATTAATTTGGCGTGAATCGGTAGGGGCGGGTTTCATCCCGTAATTTTTCGGTAAAAACGAATAATCTGGTTAAACCCGCCCTTACAGTCGTCGGTTTCATCCCGTAATTTTTCGGTAAAAACGAACAATCTGGTTAAACCCACCTTTACAGTCGTCGGTTTCATCCCGTAATTTTTCGGTAAAAACGAACAATGTGGTTAAACCCGCCCCGACAGTGTCACATAAATGAACCACATTGTTGGTAAGGGCGAACGACTTTTTGCCCTGACGATAGATTCAGGTGTGACAAACGATTTTGAAAATGATTCAAAAAAATGTATTTCGAGATACGTAATTAATTTGGCGTGAATAGGTAGGGGCGGGTTTCATCGCATAATTTTTCACTAAAAACGAGTAATCTGGTTAAACCCGCCCTTACAGTCGTCGGTTTCATCCCGTCATTTTCGGTAAAAACGAACAATTTGGTTAAACCTGCTTTTACAGTCGTCGGTTTCATCCCGTAATTTTTCAAGAGAAACGAATAATCTTGTCAAAGCTGCCCCTAACAGTATCACATAAATGAACCACTTTGTCGGTAAGGGCGAACAGCCGTTCGCCCCTACGGTGGATATAATAACCCCCAGTGCGATCGCGTCCATAAATAGCAATGGAATAGTTTATTTATCATTGATAGGGGGATGTCACCTTTCATTCGCCAGATGTGTCCTTTTAAGAAGTCGGGGATCTAGCGCTGGCATAAAACAGTAATTTTGTCAAGAGTAGATTAGAAACTATTTCGCATGTCGTCCTACGGCACGCCCCCAAAAGTCTTAAGAATGAATTGTTGTGGCGAAGATTAGATCCGTTCAGTGCTAATCTTGAAAATGACATGATTCAATCTCAAGTCTCCTTAGACCCTATCTGAAAATCTAGCTTCAATCATTAGGCTCAGCATGGTCTCCACTGTAGAAAAAACAAACTCTGGTTACATTACCCAAATTATTGGTCCGGTTGTAGACTTTAAATTCCCCACTGGGAAATTGCCCTCGATCTACAACGCTTTGATCGTCAAAGGTACTAACGAAGCCGGACAGGAAGTCTCGGTAACTTGCGAAGTACAGCAGCTGTTGGGTGACAACCAAGTGCGGGCTGTCTCCATGAGCACCACCGATGGCTTGGTTCGTGGCATGGAAGCTGTCGATACTGGTTCTCCTATCAGCGTGCCAGTTGGCAAAGCGACACTTGGTAGAATTTTTAACGTCCTTGGCGAACCTGTAGATAATCGCGGCCCTGTCAATACTGAAGACAAATTACCCATCCACCGTGCTGCTCCTAAACTCACTGAACTAGAAACCAAACCCTCTGTATTTGAGACTGGGATTAAAGTCGTTGATCTGCTAACTCCCTACCGACGCGGTGGCAAGATTGGTCTGTTCGGCGGTGCAGGTGTCGGCAAGACCGTCATTATGATGGAGTTGATCAACAACATCGCTACAGAACACGGCGGTGTATCGGTGTTTGGTGGAGTAGGTGAGCGCACTCGTGAAGGTAATGACCTTTACAATGAAATGATGGAATCAGGGGTAATCAATAAAGATGACCTCAACAATTCTAAGATTGCTCTAGTTTACGGCCAGATGAATGAACCACCCGGAGCAAGAATGCGGGTTGGGTTGGCAGCGCTGACAATGGCTGAGTACTTCCGAGATGTAAGTAAGCAGGATGTGCTGCTATTTATTGACAACATTTTCCGGTTCATTCAAGCAGGTTCGGAAGTATCCGCTTTGTTGGGACGGATGCCTTCTGCTGTAGGATATCAACCGACATTGGGAACAGACGTGGGTGAACTGCAAGAGCGCATTACCTCCACGAATGAAGGCTCAATTACCTCAATTCAAGCAGTGTACGTACCTGCAGATGACTTCACCGATCCCGCACCAGCAACAACCTTTGCTCACTTAGACGGAACAACGGTGCTGTCTCGCGGTTTGGCATCTAAGGGAATTTATCCGGCTGTTGATCCACTCGGTTCAACTTCCACCATGTTGCAACCCAACATTGTTGGTGAAGACCATTATGGCACCGCTCGTGCTGTACAGTCAACTCTCCAGCGCTACAAAGAACTCCAAGACATCATCGCCATTCTTGGTTTAGATGAATTGTCGGAAGATGACAGGATCGTTGTCACACGTGCCCGCAAAGTTGAGCGCTTCTTGTCTCAGCCCTTCTTTGTCGCAGAAGTATTCACAGGCTCTCCTGGCAAGTATGTGAAGCTGGAAGATACCATCAAAGGCTTCAAGATGATTTTATCCGGTGAGTTGGATGCCTTGCCAGAACAGGCTTTCTACATGGTCGGCAGTATTGACGAAGCCAAGGCGAAAGCTGAGAAGATGAAAGGGTAATTTGGTTAATCGTTAGTTGTTAGTCGTTAGTGGTGATCACAACTAGCAACCAACAACTAACAACCAACAACTAACAACTGACAACTTATGAGCATAACAGTTCGTGTAATTTCTCCAGATAAAACAGTGTGGGATGCCACAGCTGAAGAGGTGGTATTGCCCAGCACCACTGGTCAACTAGGTATTCTCAGTGGACACGCTCCACTATTAACAGCCCTAGATACGGGTGTCATGCGAGTTCGTCCTGAGAAAAATCAGGATTGGGTAGCGATCGCCCTTCTGGGTGGTTTTGCTGAAGTCGATGAAGATGAAGTCACAGTTCTCGTCAACGGAGCCGAACGTGGTGACAAAATTAACATGGAAGAAGCGCGTACTGCTTTTACCCAAGCACAAACTCGTTTGAGTCAAGTAGCATCAGGCGATCGCCAAGCACAATTCCAGGCAAATCAAGCCTTCAAACGTGCCCGCGCTCGGTTTCAAGCTGCTGGCGGTACGGTTTAAATCTTTTGCCCAACTCAGTAAGGGCGCAACACTATTGTTTATAATTTGACTAACTCCTACTGTGCATTTGCTAGCAGGAGTTTTTTTGAGTGCTTTAGATACAGTTTATATAATCCCTTATAATTACCCTAGACACTGAACCCCACCCCCTACCCCCGAGAGCGCATGCGGGGAGGAGATGTAAAGCACAGCTTTACTGGGGTGGGGTTTGGCTTTGATTCTAAGTATTCAAATGAAATCTTTCCTTCATCAACCAAGCTCAACGCATCCAAAACGTAAGTTTATTTTTATACTTGTATCCGTATTTACAACATTAATACTGTTGATGGTTAATGCTTGTAAATCATCTGAAGTATTGACATCATCAAAAATAGACCCTCCATCACATACCCGTCCGAAAATGCACACCCCCTTACGTATACGTACCCATCCACACATACCCGGACAATTTGATTGGGATAACGTCAATATACAGGGAATGGGTTACGTTACAGGTTTGGTGGCAAGTCCAGTATCACCATATAATGTATATATTCGCACAGATATTGGTGGTCCGTACCGCTTCGACCGCATAAATTATCAATGGCTGCCCCTCATGGATATGTTTGCCACCAACTTTTCAGGTGGAGGTATTGGGGTAGAAAGCATCGCCGTTGATTCTATCTCCAATAAAGTTTATGCAGCAATCAATTACAGAAACTCAACCGTCAAGGAAAGCAACGGTAAAATTAAATACAATTATTCTGGTGAAGTCATGGTTTCCACTGACAAAGGCAAAACATGGAAACCGACGGGTTTAAAGACAAATAATGTTTACTTAGGTCCAAACAATGCTTATCGCTCAGATACAGGAGAGCGTTTAGCCGTCGATCCAAACAAGTCTGGGTTGCTGTATTTTGCCTCTCGCAGAGATGGGCTTTGGAAAAAAGATGGTGAAGGAGCGTGGAGTCGTATTCGCAACGGACTACCCGAACCTAACACTCTACCAGGATATAAAAATCCTGATAATTCTGACAACAAAGATCTGCCGGGTTTTACATTTGTGACATTTGACAAGAAATCTGGTACACCCAACAACCCCACCAAAACTATCTATGTCGGAATTCACGGCAACGGAGTATGGCGCAGTCAAGATGGGGGGAATTCATGGAGCAATATAGCAGGCGGCAACGATCCATTACGGAGTGCGATCGCAACTGATGGAACGCTCTACGTCAGTTTCGGGACTTTACCAAGCAATGGAAGCAACACATCTGGAAACGTTCGCAAGTATAACAATACTTGGACTGACATTACTCCCGATGGAACGGGTAGACTTTATTCAGCGATCGCAGTGCAAGCGAACCAGTCAAACACCGTGATGGCAGTCTCCGACAAATACGTCTACCGCTCCACCAATGGTGGTAAAAATTGGGACAATAAAACAATGTACATGGGTGCTAAAGAAGCCAGCAACCCGAAAGATACGGTCAATTCCTCTGCTCCCAACTATTATCAATCATACTCAGCAACAGGTGCCGCTGCTATAGTCATCGATCCTAGCAATCCCAAACAGGTTTGGTGGACAAACGGTTGGGGTGTAGCTCGTACAGACGACGTGACAATTGCTACCCCCGTCTACACGTGGCTGATGAACAATCTTGAGGAACTAGATGCAAAAATCGTCCGCGTTCCCCCCAAACCCAAAAAACAAGGTGGAGCCGACCTACTGAGTGGCGTACAAGACATGATTGGCTTTCGCCACATTAACCGTAATCAAGTCCCTTTTACCAAGATTAACCCCCAGAATATCCCCATCAACCCAGCTTACAAATCAGCGAATCCCAATTGGACAGTTTATCCCGTCCCTTTTCCACACGTCGCCGGTGCCACAAGCATGGATTACTCCTACAATCACCCAGACTACGCTGCATTTGTCGGCTTTCACCAGTGGCAGAACTGGCCAATTTATGGTATAACAAGCGATAACGGTCAGACATGGAAAGCGTTTCCCTCTATCCCCACAGAAAATCTCTGGAAATCAGATAAATCCGGTCAGGAGCAAGCTCTCCCCATTGCTGGTCAAATTGCCATGTCCCCAACAAACCCACAAAATATGGTTTGGGCACCAACATGGGGCCCGTGGCCACACTACACAACAGATGGCGGCAAAACTTGGAAGTTAGCTTACAACATAGATCACGATCCAAAACCTAATCCCTACGATCCTCAGAACAATGACCACATTCACTACCAAGTTTTACCCAAGTCCTGGGCTAATAGTATTTCCCCGTGGGTAAGTGCGTATATTTTGGCAGCAGATCGCAAAGATCCAAAAGGTCAAACATTTTACTACTACGATGGCTGGAAATTATACTACAGTCATGACGGTGGTGCCAACTGGAAAAAAGGTGCATCAGGAAATTTACCCACATGGCTGATTCACCCCACGATTGTTTCCAATCCCACAAAACAAGGCGACATCTGGATGAGCTTTGCTCGCAACCCAGAAGATGTCAATGGTAACAAATTGTACCATTCTACTGACGGTGGTAAGAATTTTACTGTTGTCTCTTCTGTCAATAGCTGTGAGTTTGTCACCTTTGGCAAAGGTTTCTCAGAAACAAAGCCCTACATTTATATCTTCGGTCGTGTCGGCAGTGCAAGCCAAGATACTATGTACAAGTCCATCGACATGGGGAAAAGCTGGATTCAGATCAGCAACCCCAATTGGCAGCAATTTCCAGGATTAACATATCTAGAAGGCGATATGCGCTCTCCCAATCTTGTCTATGCTGCATTAGCAGGTCGTGGTATTATGGTCGGATCTACACTAGATTACTCTAAATAGTTGCTATCTTCTGTCCATTTTTGTGGATTATTGACAATATATTCTCTAATTCTGTTTAACTCGCTTTCATTACGAATAATATGTTCGTAATAGTTTCTTTGCCACAACGGAACGCCTTGCTGACAAAGAATATTGTTGATTTGTCGTGCTGAAAATGTTTTAAATCCACGAAGAATTTCGGGGATTCCTTTTTGTTGATAATTGATTGATTTACCAATGTTAGCAGCAGTAGGGGCAGGTTTTATTATCGTTTTCTCTGTTTGTGATGTAAATGTAGCGTTTAAACCTGCCCCTACAAACATCTGGATCTCATTAAACAAGATAATAATTCCGTGCAAATGATTAGGCATTACTACAAATTCATCCAATTTAATATGTAAATGATGTTTTTGTAAATTCCCCCAATGCAATTGAATAATTCTTCCAAAATTATTCAATTGCATTTGCCCATTGAGAATTTCACCAAAGAGACATTCTCGTTGATGAGTGCAGATAGTAATGAAATATGCCCCTGGTTGCGAATAGTCATATCCTTTCAAGCGAATAGAACGACGATGATGAATATTAGGATTGTATTTCATAAATAGAGTTTAATAATGATTGGTAGGGGCGGGTTTAACGATCAATAGCTCGGTTCATCGATATATCGTAAAAACCCGCCCCGACAACAATTCCGGCACACATGGGTGTATGGTAGAAATCCACCCCGACAACAATTCCGGCACACATCGATATATCGTAAAAACCCGCCCCGACAACCATTTCGGGATACATTGATATATCGTAAAAACCCACCCCGACAACAATTCCGGCACACATGGGTGTATGGTAGAAATCCACCCCGAC
>JAQYWO010000175.1 GCA_029379215.1 Rhizonema sp. PD37 | reverse complement strand
ATTAATAAAATAATGTTTATTAAAAAAATAGTCAACTTTTACTAAAACAAACTAGTTATATTCAATGTTTAAAATTCTTATTATTGATGACGATCCAATTGTACGGGCAGCATTAAAAAGAATACTCCAAAATCAGGGTTATGATACCACTGTAGCCAGCAGTGGTGAAGAAGGAATTATACAAGCACAACAGATACATCCGGCTTTGATTATCTGCGACTGGATGATGTCGAATTTAAATGGACTAGAAGTATGTCGCCAAATCAAAGCAAATCCAGAGTTGACAACGACTTTTTTTATTCTTCTAACTGCTAAAGGGGCAGCTAAAGGGGAAGAGGAAGATCGAGTTAGGGGGCTTGATGCTGGTGCGGACGAGTTTGTATCCAAACCATTGGAAATAAATGAATTGAAAGCACGGGTACGAGCCGGGTTAAGGTTACATCAGCTGAGTCAGGATTTACATAACCAAAAGCAAGCTTTAGAAGTACTAAATCAGAATTTGCAAACCCAAAAACAAATTTTGGAAGCAGAATTAGCTGAAGCTGCCGATTATGTGCGATCGCTTTTACCTTCACCACTTGTTGGAACAGTAACCGCAGAAGCACTATTTGTTCCCTCAGCACAGCTAGGGGGTGATTGCTTCGACCATTACTGGCTTGATGATAAAAATTTAGTAATCTATTTATTGGATGTGTCAGGACATGGAGTCGGTTCAGCCTTACTATCTGTATCCGTGCTTAATGTCTTGCGATCGCAATCTTTGCCCAATACTAACTTTTGTCAACCTAGCGAAGTTTTGAAAGCACTTAATAATGTCTTTCAAATGAGTAACCAAGGTGATAAATACTTCACAATTTGGTATGGAGTTTATAACTGCCAAAAACGGCAACTTATCTATGCTAGCGCCGGACACCCACAAGCTGTACTGCTATCGAATACATCTATAACAAACATTCAAACTAAACAGCTAGGCTCGTTAGATTTGCCAATTGGCTTTGCGACTGATATTCAATTTGAAGATGCTATATTTAATATCGAAGTAAACAGCACTTTATATATTTTTAGTGATGGTGCCTACGAGATTAATCAGCAAGGTAATACCATTTGGGGTATTGATGCTTTTATTGATTTACTCATCAACCATACTAAAGAAAATACTTGCGAACTAAACCGAGTTTTAGCGCACATCATGACATTAAATGCAAAAGCAAATTTGGACGACGACTTGTCTGTGCTAAAAGTTAACTTTACTTAACTTAGTCATTATAACTTACTGTGCTGTAAGGGGAGCAATACGGTTCAGTTAAGGATCATTGTAGGTTGGGGAGCTAGATCTACAGGAGGAGCCAGTGCGAATGACGGCTTTCCCGACAGAGGCATCTGGCGTCGGTTTCCCTGCGGAGGATAAGAGCGTTTGAGGCTTTGCGAAACTCAAAAAAGCCGAGAGAATGCTGGGTGAGGTTCCTCAAACGCTCTGACGCTCGTTCGCCCTTGGCGTCTCCCCTTGAGAGAAGACAAGGAAGATAGCCCTTCGGGTGACGCTCCTGCGTCGCTCTAAGCGAAGCTATGCCGTAGGCTTTAAGCTGCGCGTTCCAGCAGTCGCCTGGGCGTGGGAAAACGCCTCATGCGTGCTGCTTCATCAGTCACTTAGTAGGTTGAGCTAAGCCGTCATTCGCGCTAGCTCCCGAACCTACGCAATTTAGGGTTTTCGGCTCTAACTGAACTGTATTGGTGAGTACCTGGCTATTAAATTCGTCTTTGTCAGCAAACAATTTAAAAATTCGATCCATTTTAGTTAGTTGGAATAACATCTTAACCTGGTCGCTAACCGAGCAGATAAATAGTTTTCCGTTGGCATTTCTGACTATTTGCATTGCCGAGACTAAAGCACCTAAACCCGAACTATCAACAAACTTGACATCTTTGAGATCGATTAATACAATATCTGCTCCGCTTGCCACAATGTCGCTAATTTCACGACGTAGTTGATTCCCTCTAATTCCGTCTAGAATTCCGGAGGGTTCGAGTATTTTAACGTTAGAATTCATAATCTTTGTATATTCATTGCATGATTAATGATACCTTCTTATTCTGGCATTTACTTAATACAAACTGCAAGATTATATTTGATGAATCTTACAGTTTGTATTAAGTGTAAAATTGACAGACTTATATTCCCGACAACTCTTACGAAGTCGGAATGCTATTTTTATCAAGAGGATCTAATTTCTAGAAAAAATGAGATCCTATTATCGTTATAACCTACCCCGAAACGACTTCTAAATCCTTACTATAATTATTATAAAGAGAGCAGATGGCATTCTTGAAGAAAGTACAATACAGCACATGGCAAGTAACCGAAGTACAACGCTCTCGAGCTAAAAGCCAGACTCTAAGCCCTTTTTACTTCTGACTCCTGACTCCTGACTCCTGAATTATGCCTTCTGAATTCTGACTTGTGATATTTTTTAAACTAACTTAATGCTAACTTTTTACTATTTACCATAGCAGTAAAGAAACTAGCATCAACGCATTGACGCGAAATTTCAAATGCTTCAAAATAACCATCTTTTTGACCTAATTCTCGCGCCCAAAATCGAGACAAAACGAGTATAGCATCGAGTTGCATAAATGCTTTAGATTGTTCTGATTCATAACACCCGATAGCTGCAATTTTTTCCTCAATCACAGTCGTAATATCGACAAAAAAGTTTGGTTCAAACCCGCGCAAAAAAACGGGTGGGGCAGAATACCATAGAGGGATGTTTTTACGAGTAGCAACATTAGAAACTGCGATCGCGCAAACTTCATGGTCTCGATGCCCATATTTTTCTGGCTGTGGTGCGTGAGTGATAATCAAATCGGGTTGACAATGCTTAATAGCTTCTTCGGTAACTTTTATTACTGCTTGTGTCGAGAAATTGCACTCCTCAAGAGCATAAAACTCATAAGTTGCACCAATAATTTTACCAGCTGCTTCTGCTTCGTGATGACGTCTACCCCTAACCGAAGAACTCGAAAGACTACCATCGGTCAAAATTAAGCAGAGGACATTCCATCCCGCCTTCGACATTAAGCTAAGAGTGCCAGCAGCAGGTAGTACTTCATCGTCAGCATGAGAATAAATTGTCAAAACAGTTCGTTGTTCAAAGTTGTTATCTGAATAAGCGTTCATAAGGTTAGAGGAAAGGAAAATAGGGAGGCAAAAGGTAGAAGGTAAGAGATAAATGTATTCTGTATTCCCCTCCTGTCTAAGCATTTTTTTGTGGTTGCCAAACAGCAGCACGGATAATAGCAGACAGAAGGAATAAGTTGTAAACAGCCCAAGTACTATTAAGCAAGTGAACCCAAGGTTCGTGTAAATGACCAGTTACAAAGCAAATCAGAGTCCACAATATTCCAAGAATGGTGAGTGTAAAAACAATTAGTTGGGGTATAATTAGCCGCAAATAAATCCCTGATTGTCGCTGTTTTGGTGTGACTTGGAATTTGAGCGGTTGTCCTGAGAACACACTCCACACTGCTTGGATTAACAAAGGAAATAATCCGGTCGCATACTGTTCCGAACGCCAAACTTCACGAGCGGGAATACCCCAAGTTGCTGTGAGGAAAGTTAAGCGGTTAATAATGAAAGCTGGGAAAAAGTGTATTGCAAAATCCGAACCATAGCTTTTGACTGGAACGATTTCCGTAAAGAAATAGATAATTGGGCAACAGATGAAGACAAGCGTAGCAAAACCAGAAAAATAGCTATACATTGTCTTGAAGTAGTGTAAGCGTTGCCAAAAAGATAGCCCTGGTTTAGTTAGTGGATTTTCTCTCACTAACACTTGAATAGTACCTTGTGCCCAACGTAGTCGCTGTTTCAACGTCGAACTTAGGTCTTCGGGTGCTAAACCTTCTGCTAAACGTTCATTGTGATAAATAGATTTCCAGCCGGCACTGTGCAGACGCATCGCTGTATTCATATCTTCGGTAATACTGTTGCTGGATACGCCACCAACTAAATCAAATTCATCCAGACGTTTTTCGTCTTTGGCATATTCATCAGAAAAATTTTGCAGTCCGACACTAACTAATGCCTCACGCCTTAGCATTGCATTCGTTCCTGTATAAAAAGCAGCGTTCATGCCATCTTTACCTTGTTGTAGGGGTCCATAAAATAAATTCGCTCGATGTCCAAAAGGGTCGCCGGGAGGGAGATTGTAAAAATCTTGACGAGTTTGGACAAAAGCAATGCGATTTGATTCGTATTTTCCGGCAAAAATATTGTAGGTATAGAAATATGGCAAGACTCGCTTCAGAAACTGCGGCTTGAGAATATGGTCGGCATCGAGAGTTACAATAAACTCTCCTGATGTTTCTCCTGAAAAAATCGCGTAATTGATATTGCCTGCTTTCGCGTGATGAGCTACACCAGGTGTTTTGGGGCGGGCAATATAGCGAAAACGATTTAATTCTACTAATTCCTGTTCTTTTTGGCGAATAGCTGCTTCCAATTTGTGCCGTTCATTTGTGAGACGATCTAAAACCGTATTTGGCGAAAAATCGTTGCTACTTTGGCTGGTATCGAACCAAACAAGTGACTGTTGCATACCCTCTAACAATTCTGCGGCTTTTTTGTCAAGAGTTTGGACTTTACCGGATGATAGGTCTTGCAGCCATTGCGAAGATGCTTGAGAATTTAGTGTCAGACTTTCAAGTTGCTTTAAACGCTCAAACAAACCAGAAAGTTCTGCCTCAATGCGATCGCCTTCCTGTTGTAATTGTGGCGAATGTAAATCCTCTATACAGATTTTTTCTGCCATCGCTCGCATGTCAGCCGAATTACCATCATCCAGTAGATAAACCTGTAATTTTGTCGCTGGGTAATCAATTGCTAGAGCAGCTTTGGCGGTTTGTTCGATAATTTCTGGCGACTCGTTGTAACAAGTTATAAATATATCGACTGTTGGATAATCACACCGAGGTATGCACGGCGTTAATTGGTCGAGAGACTTAACGTATCGAACTAGAGGTCGCCACAGCCCAACCACAAACATCACGCCGCCAAAATAGCTATAAATTTCAGCTAGCATCAAGGGGATAGAAAGCCATAAGGCATCAAAGTTAATCGAATGGGTAATGCGCCATTGCAAATACCAAGCACCAAAAATTAAGTTTATTTCTGCTAGGTAGCGAAATAATAGAGTTCTTTCTTTCAGCTTTGAGCGGCTATTACCTGAAAAAGTGGAATTATTAACGATGGGAATAGAAGTCATTTTGAAACTCGAAATAAAATTCTCTGATTAAAAGGCGTGTTGTATGGGCGCAGCAGACTTGCACCTGTTATTAAGTTAAAAGTTCCATTCTTTTGGCTCTTGATTTCTGACTTCCAATTTTTATTTTTTATGATAATCATTATCATAAAGTTAGGTCTGTCTGCCTTTAGCTTGCATATAGACTTTTTAATGTGATCGCATTTGTATTAACATTGAGTCAAACACTTACTACTGGGTTAGGATTTTCGTACCCCCTAAAAGATAGATACATAGATGTTGTTTTCCGAAAGCAACATCTATTGTTCTATAAACCAGTATTCCCAAGTTAAATCGATTACTAACACCTTAGAAGAATAGTTTCCGTTCAGGGGGGCAATAGTCAGAAAAACCCCAGACTCGATTTCAAGTGTATAGTTATGGCGAGCGAGTGAAGATGCTTTTAGCATCGTTCATAAATGGAGGTTAATGAACCTGACTTTCCCCGTTAAGTCTAAGAGCGCAAACTGCCAACCCTCTCTACGAGACGCTACGCGAATACAGAGGTCATGCAATTTTAACCAGCCTCGCCATACCTGAGTTCGACGTAAGAAAATGACCTCAAATGCATATTATGCAAAGGTACGGGCGAAAACAACCCGCTTGGCTTTTATCATCAACAAGCCAAAGATATTGAGAATTTATTGATATTTCTCAATAAAACTGCCAGATTATCAATAAGCAGGAAATTTTTCGAGGGTTAAAACTCATTTTAACCCTTACTCTGTATATATTACAATCGATTTTATATATTGAACTCAGGTTGTGAAAAAGGGGGCGAAAGAAAAACAGGCGATAAGCCTGACGGCATGGCTACGCTTACCGCTTCGACGTACAAAGTCCCAACAAAAAAGATGTTGTGACGTAACGCTAGTATGGTGAGTGTTCTTCAATAAAAGAGTAATGCGTATACTACATTCATTGCCTTCAAACTTTTTCTGATGTAGTTTCTAATTTAAGCTGACTTGCACGGAAGAAAACTTTATGATTAAGACTTCGGCGCAGCAATTTGCCGCAAACCTGGAAATTTAGCGGACATTGCTTTATTCTTCTAACCAACGGAAGATCTGCCCAACAGTAAGGCTGAAGGATTCGGCAAAGGCTGGGACAGGGATGCGATCGCTCGGTTCTTCAAACACTGCAATGGTGCGATTAGCAAAATAAACAAACACCAGTTCTTCTTCTGGATCAATTAACCATCCCATCTGGGCACCGTGAGCAAGACAGTGGAGAATGTTGCGGATGACTTTGGTTTGGCTTTGCTCGGGGGAGAGGATTGTGTCCCCTTAAAAAAATCTTTCTTAGTTATCCATAAATAAATAAAGGAGCTTGAAACCGTTTTTTCTTTTTCTTTATAAGTGCCTTTTAAACCCTCTTTCTTTTCGCCAGTCGCTCATGAGGAGCCAGTACTGTTCGCGCAGCGTCTCCCCTTGGGAGAAGGAGGGAAACCCTCCGTAGGATAAGAGCGTTGGAAACCCCCCTTCTGGAGCCACTGCTGTAGGAGGGTCAGCCCGCTCTCACGGCATGTGGCGTCCGCGCTGGCTCACTTTTAACTTTTGCCTTGTTTGGTCAAATTAGCGCCGCTAATAACCTTCCTCATTCGGCAAAACGTCATATTTCTCCCTTACCCACAACTGGCGCGCCTGATTCACCTAAAACCTTGGAATAAAAAAGACCTGCCAGGAGGGCACCTAAAATTGGAGCTACCCAAAACAGCCATACTTGCTTAAACAGTTCTACACCAGCAAATAGTGCCGGACCAGTGCTACGGGCAGGATTAACCGATGTATTCGTTATCGGAATGCTGATCAAATGAATCAGTGTGAGTGATAAACCAATAGCAATCGGTGCAAAGCCTTTAGGAGCGCGACCATCTGTTGCACCTAAAATCACAACTAAAAATATGAAGGTCAGTACAACCTCTGTAATGAAACAAGCTGCCAGAGAATAACCTCCTGGAGAATGTACTCCAAAACCATTTGTTGCTAATGGATTGGAACCAGAAAGTGTAAATCCTGGTTTACCAGTGGCAATTAAATAAATTAGACCTGTGGCTACGACTGCTCCTAATACCTGAGCAACGATATATGGAAGCAATTCCGCACCGGGAAAACGCTTTCCTGACCAAAGCCCAAAAGATACAGCCGGGTTAAAATGAGCACCTGAAATATGACCAACTGCGTAGGCCATAACTAGCACTGTTAGACCAAAAGCCAGAGCAACGCCTACAAAGCCAATTCCCAATTCATTGGCTTTTGCATCTGGAAATGCTGCTGCAAAAACAGCACTTCCACATCCACCCAGAACTTACAACATCAACTAATTCTACCAGCACCGCCAACGCTTACTACTTTCGAGTTTGAAGTGGTGACTGTAGATGCTCAAGGTAGAGAAACTAAGCGTTTCTGTAAACAAGCTGAGTATTTTACAGAAAATCTGGGCGATGACGTTGTACTGTCTATGATTTCCATCCCAGATGGTAAATTTCAAATGGGAGCTCCCAAAGATGAAGAAGCATCCCTTGAAGATGAACGTCCCCAACATCTAGTTACTATAAAACCCTTCTTCATGAGTAAGTATCCCATTACTCAGGCGGAGTGGAGAGCGATCGCCACTTTGCCAAAAATTAAACACCATCTCAACCCCGATCCATCTTACTTTAAAGGAGATAACTTACCCGTAGAACGAGTGTCTTGGCATGATGCACATGAGTTTTGTGAGCGACTCTCAAGAGAAACAGGACGACAGTATCGCTTACCCAGCGAAGCTGAATGGGAATATGCTTGTCGAGCCAAAACCTCAACACATTTCCATTTTGGCAAAACAATCACAACGAATTTAGCCAACTATTGTGGACAAAACGAGAATATTAAGGGTGTCCATCGCCAGCAGACAACCGAAGTTGGTAGTTTTCCAGCTAATGCCTTTGGATTGTGCGATTTACACGGGTTAGTCTGGGAGTGGTGTGCTGACTATGAACACGAAGATTATCAAGACGCACCATCGGATGGTAGTTCATGGCTCTTTGATGGAAATTCGGAATATCGAATTTTGCGCGGAGGTTCCTGGGATTCTTTTTCTCGTTTCTGTCGTTCTGCATCTCGCTTTTCTTCTGATGCAAACACCATTGATAAAGAATTTGGTTTTCGGGTTGTCTGTTGTTGAATGTAAGATGTGCGCTCTTATTGTGAAATTAGTTGAAAAATTCTTGCCTTTACATCTACAATAGACAATGAATCTGACAGTTGTATACTCGTCTCTCGGCGGATTTGAACCTTAGGATTTATTAGTGCTTTCCTACACGACTCCCTATAAGGGTGAGAAAGCCAATTCCAACTTCCTACAATGGCAAACTTAGTATCGCAAACCAATATTTTTTCATTTGAACCCCTGCTTTCTATATGTATTTCGTCACCTAAGCGAATTAAATCTGAGCCTGGATATTGGGAAAATAATTCTTTTAAATTATTCTCAGCTAGAGCATCATTATTATCATTTTCCTCGCTACTTTTGTTTCCGTAAATTACTGTTACCTTTACCCCTCTTTCCAACACTGAAACAATATCATTAATAAATCGGTTTGGTTCATTGCCCCGAATCCAAGGTGAGACAATCATCAGTTCCTGTTCAGCTTGTTCAATAGCTTCTCTAAAAACTGTTAAATGGTCACAATCATAAAGTAGCGCAGAACCAAGCTGCGGAGGAGGAATTTCTGCCTCAGTTTTGTACTCGGAAATAACTCCCTGTTCTCGAATATGTTCCACAAGCTGACGGGTTAGGTTTCCTTTCTCCAGCTTATAAATATTTCCGACCAAAATAAATAGTTCTTTTGCTCTCGATACCGCAACATTAAGAAGGTTTGGTCGCTTGTTAATCCAACTAACATTATCTTGCGCTCGGCAAACCTTTGTAGACAAGATAATTACTTTTTTCTCGGCACCTTGAAAAGTGTGAACCGTACCAACAGATTTTGGATCTAATCCAGAGAATGTTTTAGATAAATTTTCCTTTAATGCATCAGCATGAACTTTAAAGGGAGAAATAACACCTATATCTTCTAAGGAGTAACCTTGATTAAGCAAGTGCTGGATTAAATCAGATACAGCTGAAACTTCTTCCTCGTTAACATTATTGCTGATTTTACCCTCAACATGGTAAGCAATTAAGTTTGATTCTAATAAAGAAGCAACTGGTTTTGTTTTTACCTGTAACCCATAGTTGGCGATCGCATTGCAATACTCAATAATGCTAGGCTGACAGCGGTAATGTTCAATCAAACAAACACCTTGCCCCTTATCATTGTCTTCTCCACTTGCACCGGCTGCACGATGATAGGTAGTAGCGCTGTATTCTTCTTCTGGGCTATAACGATGGTAATCAATATCAGTTAATCCGTGATCGAGAAACGCTGTTTGACGATAATTCTTGCGTCTTTGTTCGCTTAAAGTGATCACAGGCTCAATTTGCTGTGGATCTCCTACAATAATAGCTTTGCGCGATCGCACTAACAACGGAAACGTTTTATGCAGGTCAATCATGCCGGCTTCGTCTACAATTGTACGGTCAACACATTCAGAAACCCACGGGAGCATATTTCGGATGGAAAGTAATGTAGTCGTGATGATAGGAAACATTAAACTCACATTTTTAATATGCTCACCTAAATTTTCTTTCATCTTATCTTTATCTTTACTATTTCCGGAAAGAACATTGGAATATAGTTCCAAAGAATATTTGACCTTGTCTTTATAACAAAGTGCTTGGTAAGTGAGAAATTCCCGCGATAAATGAAATAACTCCTTGTGCTTATCATGATAATTTTGATGAAAGGAAGCGTAAAAATCCTCTATTGAGGTAGCCAAGAGGTTTTCTAAGGAAGTTAACTCCTCTTGTGCATTATCTCTTTCTTGCTTTGTACTAACTATATTTCTAGAAGTTTCTTGTAATTTTCCTTGTACGCTTTTTAGCTCATCTGCCTTTTCTAGTCGTTCTCTAACCAACCGTGTTTCCTGAATAAATTCGCTGTGAGTATTGGGATTTCCTACAGGGAAAGGAGTATTGAATGTATTTTCAATTTCTAACTCGCAAGCTAAAACTGCCTTTGTGATAATCTGTTTTTCCGTTTTCCTATTCACCCAGCGCCATAAACGCATCCACCAAGATAATTTTCCTTCGGGTAACTGTCGTTCTGCATTATCAAAGCGCAACTGAATTTTTCGATAAGCTTCTATTGGAAGTTCTTCATACTCTGCGAATTGTGTTGCACGTAGCTGATATTGCGTTCTGGTTGATACTCCTGTTTCTAAATTATGTTGAAGTGTTTGTATTCTTTCTAAAACTTGAGGTAGTCTCTCTTCTGATAAAGCTCGTTGGCGACGTTGTTCTAAATAATTAGACTCTTCAGCTATGAACTCATCCTTAATTTTTTTGATTTGTTGTTTTAAAGTAGAAAAATAATTTTCATCAAAACTATTTTTCTCTAAAAAATCTATTGCTTCCTGTATCTTTTCTACAGCACCTCCCGATGATTGGATATTATTTTTGCTTCCTCCTTTGAGATAGAGAAAATCATGTTTTAACGATTCATCATTTAACCACTCATCTACCTTTTCAATAACGTTGTCAACTGCTTTATTGTTTGTACTGCTAATAACTATCAGATTATTGGTATCCTTTTCTTTCTCAATCAATGTGAGTGCGCGTTGAGCTACCTGTTGAGCTATAAGATGAAGGATGAGGGTAGTTTTTCCAGAACCAGGTGGTCCTTGTACAGCCGTTATAGGTTCAGTTTGGGCGTGTTTCAGTGCTGTCAGTTGCGAGTTAGTCGGTGGATGAGTTGGGAAAGCACCCATGTAAGTAACTTCATGTTGCGGAGGCTGAGGTACACCAAACAGATATTCATGAGCAGGATGTCCTTTTGGCCAATTTTTTGAGCCTAACTTGATTTCTTTGAGATCGTCCTTGAGGTTGCCAGAAAATCTGCCTCCCTTAAACTTAAGCAAGTATGCCTGCCGTTTAATCTGCTGCTTACGAGAGAGACGAGGTATTATAACCCGCTGCATAAACTCCTCATAAGTTCCAAATTCAAGGTCAAAGGTTGTTTCCAGAAATGATCGTAGCCCATCTTGGGTAATCAATTGCTCACGCTGTTCATCATCTAGTCCAAGGAAGGTAGCTAAGTTTTCTCCAGCTTCCAAGAGTTTTAAGCTATTTAGATGCCACCCATGTTCTTGATACTCTCCTTTAAGGATGGATGTTATATCTAAACTAAACAAAGGACAAAGATAAGATTTTCCCCCCTTTTCTACATCTACATCGAAAACTTGCGGAAAGGACAATGCCCACACTGCTTCCTGTTGACCTTTTTGCCCTCCAGTAACTATAACTTTTTTTCGTCGTAGCTCTAAAAAAGTAGCTTGCTCAATTAATACATGGTCGCCTACTATGCTGACACCGTGCTGTTTTATTGCATTGCTATTGGCTTCAATCTTGGCGTTACTGCAATCATCTCGAGCTATGTAATCGAACCATGCGTTGAGAATTGCATCTACTTTATGGGCTGCGTTCAAAACTACCCCCTGGTTGTTGTACTAACTTCAGCATCCTTATATACAACAGTTTGCCCAGGTAATTCGGAAAGTTGACACTAAATTATATCTCTTTATTTATACCGATTATTAAGCTGTACTGAAATCAAGAAGACGATTCACGCAAAGCGCCTGCGTGATATTGGCGAAGATTCTTCAACTGGCAGGACGTACCACACGAATTAACTTACCTGGTAAAGGTTCTGATGCAGCGAGCGCTTCGTTAATCCGAATTGTCATTCGCTCCCTATCAGTATCATTTTTGCAAGAAATAATACCAGCCGATCTGGGGTTTGCTTTACGTAGTCGGATAAAATCTTGGCGATTTAAGGTGATTACAGCCCGATTGTCGCTAACTGCAAATGCTAACACCTCCTCATCCTTAGACCAAGCTACATTTCGCTCCAATGCCTAAGTCTCAACAATATACCTATATCATCTGCTTAATCCGATCGCAGGCTGGGCGATTGTTAACAATTTGAGTAGACTTTGAAAGGGTGAAGATTCTAATGCCGTTAATATTGCCTTGTCTTCTTCATTTTTAACGTTCACTATTAAGCATTCAAAGGCTACTCCTTGTGAACATACATTCAAACCAATAAATACAGGATAGCCAGCAATACCAGCAGACTGCCCTTCCTGTATCCGATAGGTTTAGGCTTCTAAGCTTACTCCCAGGTGTTCAATACCTGACGAAATATCGGTATACGACGTTCAATATTTCCAACACAAGTCTTAGAATAGCGCCAATTTTTTAAATGCTCCCGGCATTCTCAGGTTTATACGTCCAGTTTGACCAAATCTGAACGTATAACCTATTTTTAACGTGGGGGCATTGTTTTAGAACTGATTAGCTATCACAAAGCCTATCTGTTCTCTACTTGCTAAGTACCTACACAAAATTATTTACACATCTGATTCTTTGCTTGATGACGTTTTTCAAGGGTTTCAGATTAATAAGAGTGTGTAATTAATTGTGTTTACTTACTTAAAAGCATCCTTGATTTTATCAATAGTGCTTTCAACAAAATTCTCTGTCTTGTCTACGGCTTCCTTAGTGTTTGCCGCATGAGTGTCTGATCTTTCCTCGATTCGAGCGGCATCTCTATTAGCTTTGCCTACAACATCAATGTCATTGCTTTCTGCCTCAACTTTATTAGCATTTTTGTTCGCAGTGTTCTTCAGACTCTCTTTTGTATCGTCGATGAAATTCCTGGATTTATCAAATCCTTCACTGGCTTTGTCTTTAATTTGATCGCCCAAATCTCCTGAGGCTATCAAGCTTACAGCAGGATTAGCCATTGCTGCTGTGTTTGAGAAAAATGCACCCTGCCAAACGAAGGCGATCGCCGACACACAGAACATAGTTGTCGCCAGAAAGCGTCCTACTCTCGTTAGTCCTTTGGTCACATAATTCAGTTTCATAGAATACATATCCATTTCTATTTAGCATCCTATTTTTACTTCATCTGGCTCATCAGCTAAATCTTTCTCTAGACTGAGGTTCTCCATTCTTCAGTTGTTAAAAGATTTTGAAAAGGGCAATAGATTAAATTTACGAACAATGAGGAGTTCGTTATCGACGATAAATATGGAGCTAAGCGGATTCGAACCGCTGACTTCCTCAATGCCATTGAGGCGCTCTACCAACTGAGCTATAACCCCGCGCAGTGCATTTCCTATTCTGCCTTACGAAATGACTATTTGTCAATATGTTTTTCCAAGTAGTTTTACTTATGATTAACAATTAACAATCAACTACTCATAATTATGACATTTGCAACAAATAACTCATACAGTGACCCATAAGAAAGTAAACGACTAACATCGCTGCTGCCGCAACTGCAACTAATGTACCAGCTAACAGCAAAGAAAATTCCTTACTTTGGACGGCTTTTTCTATCAGGTGCAACGACCATGCCACGAGCGCTACATCAAAAACTAAAATAGGAATCAACATATTTTTTAATATTTTTTAATTCATGTTAATCAATATTAACACTGTTTTCAGAAAGTTGTGCTGAACTACTCGTTTATTTGTTTGGATAAGGATAAGCAAACCAAACAATTATGAATTCTAATCAGAATTCTGTACGTATTATCCTGATTTCCTACTCACCTGATAGCAGATGAGAATACATTCGGACGGGACAGTCGTGCTCGCGTAAATAATTTTTAATTTCCACTATGCTTAACTCCCCGTAGTGCAAAAGCGATGCCAGTAAAGCTGCTTCAGCATGACCTTTTGTTAAAGCGGAGTGAATGTGTTCGCAGTTGCCAGCGCCACCAGAGGCAATGACTGGAATGCTGGCAGTGAGTGCGATCGCGCTTGTTAAATCTAAGTCATAACCAGCTTTAGTTCCATCCGCATCCATACTTGTTATTAACAATTCTCCTGCACCTCTTTGTTCAACTTCTTGCGCCCAAAGTAAAGCATCTAAACCTGTATTTTCTCTTCCACCCCGCACATAGACATCCCAACCTAAATTATGAGGATCTTGTCTGCGTTTAGCATCAATAGCAACAACTATGCATTGATTGCCAAAGCGATCGCTAGCCCGATTAATAAAATCAGGATCGCGTACCGCCGTAGAATTAATACTAACCTTGTCAGCTCCTGCTCGTAAAAGATTTTTAACATTTTCTAAGGATTGAATCCCTCCACCTACAGTCAAGGGAATAAAAATCTGTTCGGCGGTGCGGTACACAACGTCGATAATCGTATTCCGATCTTCATGAGTCGCTGTAATATCTAGAAACACTAACTCATCTGCACCTGCGTCGTTGTAAACCTTTGCCATTTCCACCGGATCGCCAGCATCCTGAAGATTCACAAAGTTAACTCCTTTGACAACCCTTCCTGCCTTAACGTCGAGGCACGGTAGAATTCTTTTAGCTAGCATAAGTAGTTTTACACTCCTGCGACATCTCCCGAAATTTAAATTTTAGATTGGAGAGTGTAGTTTCTACCGAAAATTTTCATACCTGATTAGGAGAATGCGGGAGTGGAGGAAACCGAAGACAAGGAGGACAAGGAAGATTTAGAATAATTGTCTCCCCCTCTGTCTAAAAAAAGTTCTATAGGAAAAGCGAAATTATGGCGATTATCTCCTCGAAAAAACAGCCTCCAGAACCAGACAGAGAACCAAAGCAAAGTCGGGAGTCAGTGAAAGCCGCCGCCGCAGAGGACAATCTTTTGCAACCCGAAGCCGATGTGGATGAACTTGGAAAGCAGGAAGAGAGTATTCGACCCCAGCGATTTGCCGATTACATAGGGCAAAAAGACTTAAAAGATGTGCTAGACATTGCCATTAAAGCGGCTAAGTCTAGGGGTGAGGTGCTAGATCACCTACTATTGTACGGTCCTCCAGGATTGGGAAAAACCACAATGGCGATGATTTTAGCAGCTGAGATGGAAGTCAACTGCAAAATTACCAGTGCGCCTGCCCTAGAACGTCCCAGAGATATTGTCGGACTGCTTGTGAATCTGAAACCGGGAGATATTTTATTTATCGATGAAATTCATCGCTTAGCGCGGATGACAGAAGAAATTCTCTATCCGGCGATGGAAGATTATCGCTTAGATATTACTATAGGCAAGGGTTCCAGCGCTCGTACTCGGAGTTTGCCGCTATCAAAGTTTACCTTAGTTGGGGCAACAACCCGTGTGGGGGCACTCACTTCACCACTGCGCGATCGCTTTGGCTTAATCCAAAAATTAAGATTTTATGAAGTCGATGAACTGAACCAAATTGTACTGAGAACCGCTCAGTTACTTCAGACACCCATCACTGAGGATGGTGCCACAGAAATAGCTCGTCGTTCGCGAGGAACACCACGTATAGCAAATAGATTACTTAAGCGTGTACGTGATTACGCGCAAGTCAAATTATCGGGAGAGATTAATGAAACTGTAGCAGCAGAAGCTTTACATCTATTTCAGGTCGATCCCTGCGGTTTGGATTGGACAGATCGGCGGATGCTGAGTGTCATTATTGAACAATTTAATGGAGGTCCGGTGGGATTGGAAACAATTGCTGCCGCAACAGGTGAAGACACTCAGACAATCGAGGAAGTATACGAACCTTATTTAATGCAGATTGGGTACTTACAACGGACTTTTCGTGGAAGAGTCGCAACACCAGCCGCCTACAAGCATTTAGGTTTTAAACCCCCGAATGAACAGTTGTCTTTGTTGCCTTAAACCCTGCCTCAAGAGTACAGATGTATTGTCATGGGTAAGGAATGACTATCATCAATCATGACGAAGAAAGGAGTTTTCCCCCTGCCTTTTTGTAATTCAGTTTTCATGTCACCTTGTTACCTGAGATAGTGAACAGAAGCGCAAAAGCGCAAATAATTATGTAGAGATGTCAAATCTTGCGTCTTTGCCTGAGAATATTATCAGTCCACTATCCAAAGCTGAAATGAACCAACTTATAGAGAAACACGATGATTAAATTAATTATTATTCTTCTAAGCCTATTGCTTGTGTTTGGGCATAGCGAAGTCGTGTTGGCAGTCCAATCTACCAGTACGAGTATGGAGCAGTTACAAAAACGGGATGAGTTGGGGAATAAAGCTTTTGCGGCGACAAACAAAGGTGATTTTGCCACAGCAGAACGTTACTGGACGCAAATTATTGAGCAATTTCCCGATAATGCCGCAGTTTGGAGTAACCGAGGCAATTCCAGAGTCAGCCAAAACAAGTTGCTGGAAGCGTTGGCAGATTATAACAAGGCAGTAGAACTTGCGCCAAATGTTACTGACCCCTACTTAAATCGTGGTACAGCGTTAGAAGGATTGGGAAGATGGGATGAGGCGATCGCTGATTACAATCATGTCCTCCTCCTCGATCCCACAGATGCAATGGGATACAACAATCGAGGAAATGCCAAAGCTGGCTTGGGGAAATGGGATGAGGCGATCGCTGACTACAAAAAATCGGCAGACAGTGCCCCTAATTTTGCTTTTGCCCGTGCCAACTATGCTCTTGCTCTTTATCAAATTGGTCAACAAGAAGAAGCCATTCGCCAAATGCGAAATATTGTCCGTAAATATCCTAATTTTGCTGATGTGCGTGCCGCCCTTAGTGCTGCTTATTGGGTACAAGGACAAAAAGGCGAAGCGGAAAGTAATTGGGTGTCAGCAGTTGGACTGGATGGACGCTATAAAGATCTCAATTGGGTAAAAAATATTCGTCGTTGGCCCCCTAACATGATATCAGCATTGGATAAATTTTTAAAACTTCAGTAGCGTTTGACCATTTGCGACGGCAAAAAATGTATAATTACTGCTAGAGATAGTGCTTTTTTTTCCCAGTAGTAACAAGTAAGTCTTTTACGCTTCTGGTACGGACTACCGGGAAACCCTTTCATTTCTTACCAGGGAGCGAGAAACACTCCTAAACGGACTGTTTCACCTACGCACTGCCTTGTCTGTTGCGGTTCATTAAATATGTAGTGAAGTTGAGACTAATGCCTGAAACAAAGAGTGATTTGCGTGTCCCGGCTTTAATCAGATAAAAA
>JAQYWO010000174.1 GCA_029379215.1 Rhizonema sp. PD37 | reverse complement strand
GAGTTCCTCTTGATTAATTTTATTTAATTCTTGAGTTAAGTAAATGGCGATAAAATTGCCGATAATCGTATAAATAATTAGAAAAACTGCAACTTGTTGGGAAATTGACCAAAGAATTATTAAAAAAGTTGCCATTTCTAGCACTTTTTCGAGGAAAGTGGCTGAAAAACTAAGAGCATTACTGGTAATGGGTTCGATCTCTTGGGATAGTCGTTGATCTGGGTTATCAAGATCGGATATAAAGTTAATTTTATAATAGGCGCGGTTACTCAAATATTTTTCTAAAATGTAATTGTTTAACCATTCATACCAATCAAGAGCAATTTTTTTTCTAACAAATTTGGAAGCTCCTACTAAAATTGTTACTAAGACAAGAGTCACGCCATAAACCAATAATGTATCAATAAACTTAGAATAATCTTTTTGTTGAATGATGACATCGGTCAAATGGCGACGAACAAAGCTCTCAAAAGCAGTGACGCCCACAAATGCGATTATTAAAAATATTAGGAGAATAAGCATCCCCCATGCGCGAATCACATCTGAAAATGCTCTTCCTCCTGGCGACGTTGGATACCAGTAAGGTCCGGCAATCGCTTTTATATCCTTCCAAAATTGATGAAAAGCTGAAGGAGCATTCATAAAGGTTTTAACGTGAAAAACTTGACTTTGCATATTCTAAAAATTTAGTTTTTTTAGTGATAATAGTATTGAATTGCCCAAACAGTATCATTAAGTGCATTTAATGTCAATAAGTATTCTATTAGATTAAATTTAGCTTAAAACTGTGTTTGTTAAAATATTAGTAACATTATCAACAGATATGTCTTATTGACAAAAGGAAACCTATCTCTTCTTATCATAAATCACTACACACCTTATATCATAAGCCTTTCGTGCTATTTTTTCACACCATCAGACGTCAAAGTTTATTATTGTGCTTTTTGCTAAAAAGCTAAATGTAATCGAGTAAATTGGTAATTAATAACTGTTAAACAGCATCGTTACTCAGTCAATCTTTGAAGCACATTTTCTCAGGTTTTTAATATGAGGATTGAGTTTAAATTGAACAATTTGGCTACTTGACAAACTTCTAGCTCCAGCTACTAAACCAATGCATAGAGGAGATTTACAGTTACATTGAAATGATCTATCCATTTCCCATTCAGTTGAAGGATAAAAGAAGGTTAACTCTTCTCCTGGCAAGATATCTCTAACAGCAATGACTTGCATCCGCTTAACATCTACAAATGTTGTTGGCGAGCAAGAATGATTCATGGCTTCTAACAGCGAATCGAGAATATGTTCTTCAATCCCAATCTGAACACTTAAAAAATCTGGCTTTGCTTTGGATAAGTAAGGTAAAATATCTCCAATTACCTCGTCCTGCTTAATTTCACGTACTGCGATCGCGGTTCTATCCAAGTTCCTTTGTCCAATAACTTCCAACACAGCTTGATTGGATTCAGGCTTCAAATGGTTGGGATCTGAAAATGAAGTAGTTTTTTGCGTTTCCATGTTGATTTTAGCTAAATGAAAAATGACTTCTCTACTGTTTCTTACATTGCTCTAAGGCTAACGGCACAGATATGAGGCTTTGCCTTTGAGTTATAAGAGAGGCAAAGCCTGACAGAATGGTGTACAGGTCAGAGCTTTATAAATAAAGGCAATAAAATGAAAGCTTTATAAGTTCTTCTTGTCGTTACCCAATCACTCGTTCTGTACCTCGGTTCAGAAGATTTATAGTAATCCACTGATTGCAGATTTTACTTTCTGATAATTGGTGCCATTATGAAGATTTGCTGTTACTCAACATATACTTGGAAAACGGAGTGTTCTTGTTTCAATGTTTGGTTCCATTGAGTTCATCTACATCCAGAGGGTCAGAAAATCCATAATCTTCAAGTTGTCCATCACGTCGAACATCACAAGTTGCACAGTGAAAAGACCCTCCAAAGGTGTAAAAGTTGCGGAAATCAACAGGAATGACTTTAAAGCCTAAATCTCGTAAAAGTCTCTGAGTAGGTTCTTCTTGCCGTTCCACAATCACCCGTTCTGTGTCTAAACTCAGAAGATTCATACTAATCCATTTACTTGCAATAGGTAATTTCCAATAATCGGGAGTTGTGGGTAATGCTGCCTCTACTAAATCCCAATCAGCTTTCTGAAATAGTTTTGTTTTTACAGGAGGACGAGTAGGGTTAATCAAAGCCAGTCCAGGTTTGAGTGGCACTAACGACGCATCGATATGCATGGGATTAAGATCCAGGAACTTGATTTCGTGAACCCGATACCGATTTCCTAGATGTCGCCTGAGCCAGGTAATTCCAATTCGATTAGTTACGTGACTGCGCTGAACAAAAAGATCGCGTCCACAGCGCACAATATCAGCTGCATCAAAACAAGGTTCAAACTCTGTTGTCACATACCGTCCTTGTTCAACCAGTGTTTCCTGCTCTTGGGAGGATTTGGCAGCAAAGTCAAAATCATAGAGTTCGTCTGACATTAAGGGTTTCGGGGCTGTTGTCCACCTAGCTCCTCGTTGCAGATATTCTTTCATTAAAGAACGATAAGCACGATATTCAAAAAAACGCGATCGCCACGCCATTGGTGCCTCAATAATTTCATTGCCGATCACCATCAAGACATCGCGAGGCATGGCAGCGTATAACCCAGAAGCTTCAAAATCTGGAGTTTTATAAGTGTTGGAGAAGTCAACTCTATCAGGTCGCCTTACTGTTACACCTTCAGCCTCTAAAATCTCGCAGAACTGATTCAGCTCCTTTGATGCTGCCTCAACAAGCTCTTGGGGGAAAAGTTGACCACCGTATTGCTGAAAAAAATTCCAATAAATAGGTGGGGCATCTACTTTAATATTTGCTTCAAATTGAGGTATGGCAGCACCCTCAACACGACCGACAATTACTTCTTGCAGAGTGTCCCATTCATTGTGACTATTCACTACACACAGCTTGCTGTCAGAAGTTATATCGGCAGCCTTTCTTAATTCTTGAAAATTTGTTACCATTTTTTCACATTATATTGTACTATTTTTACTGTTCAAGACAAGCCCGTAACTGTTCAGCTAGAACCTGCACATGAGGTTCTTTAACCATAGTTTTGTGATTCCCCGGAACCCAGTGAATATCGAACCCGTCAGAGGTGAACTCTCCCCAGCCTAGGGTTGGATCTTTACAGCTAGCGGCTTCTCCTTCAATAGCCTGGAAGAGGGTAAGCTTACCTGCGTAAATTTTGAGGTTGTAGCTGCACCCTGCCCGTACATGGCCTTTAGCAACTTCCAGTAGGCGTCTTGCTTGAGCTAATCCAAAATCTGGTGGCAGGAGTTGTGTGGTATATTTTGCTTGCTCTATTAAATAGCTGAGTTGCTCATCGGGTGCAAACTGCTGGATGCGATCCATACAATCCAATAGGTGGGGATTATGTGGTGCAAATAAGCGTACAAACCAAGTGACATCATCAAGTTCTTGGTATTCTTCCTTCGTCATCAGAGCATCTGTATCTATCAACCCTAAAAAAGACACCTGTTGTCCTTGTGTTTGGAGCTGGTGAGCCATCTCGAAGGCAACCAAACCACCAAAACACCACCCTCCTATCTGGTAAGGGCCTTGCGGCTGCACAGTCTGTATCGCTTGGATGTAGTCAGCTGCCATGTCTTCGACGCGATCATGAGGTTTCTGTTGTTCATCCAAGCCCTGTGATTCCAAACCATAAAATGGCTGGTCTGGACTGAGATGACGGGCTAAATCGCGATACCATAAGACGGTGCCGCCACCCGGATGGATACAGAAGAACGGTCGCTTAGAACCTTTCGGCTGAAGCGGAACCAGGGTAGACCAAGACGGGGAATCAGTTTGTTCGCGAAGAAAACTCGATAGGTGTTCAACAGTGGCTTGTTGGAATAGTAACACTAAGGGCAAGTTTTTTCCGAATTGTTGCTGAATCCGGGCCATGAGGCTTATAGCTAAAAGGGAATGACCACCGAGGTCAAAGAAGTTATCTCGGACTCCGATAGGGTGGACATTCAGAACCTCTTCCCATACTTGCAACAGTTGTAGTTCTAAGGAATTACGCGGGGCAATAAAGCTAGCTTTTATACTAAGTCCACTATCCGGTGTGGGTAAGGCGCGGTGGTCTACTTTGTTATTAACGGTAACAGGTAGAGCATCCAGCATCACAAAAGCCGAAGGCACCATGTAATCAGGTAGTTTTTGTTTAAGGAAGCGACGTAGTTGATCAGTTCTGGGTGGCTTCTGTTTGGCAACAATATAGCCCACAAGGCGTTTATTACCAGGGTTATCTTCACGGACAATGACTGTGGTTTCCTGCACTTGAGGGTGTTGAGATAGTATCGCTTCAATTTCGCCTAGTTCAATACGGAAACCCCGAATCTTTACTTGAGTGTCGCTTCGACCAAGAAACTCGATATTTCCGTCTGGTAGGTAGCGAGCTAGGTCACCAGTTTTGTAAAGGCGATCGGAATTTGAGGATTGGTCTTCTTTCTCTCCCCTACTATTTTGAAAGGGGTTTTGGATAAATTTCTCTGCTGTTAACTCTGGGTAGTTAAAATAGCCTCTAGCTAAACATACCCCACCAATATACAATTCACCAGCTATACCAATGGGCACGGGCTGGAGGTATTTATCTAAAATGTATGTTTGGACATTACTGATGGGTCGTCCAATAGGTAATTGTAATTGTGTATTTTCTGCCACTAACTCTGATAATTTGCAGGTCGTTACTTGTACTGTTGCTTCACTAGGACCATATCCATTGATCAAAAGTGGAGGTTTCCCTAGCTTATGGCTACGCAATCTATCGTCCACACACTTTCGCCACAGCTTTAATTTTTCCGGCAACACTTGTTCTCCCCCAATAATCACCAGTCGTACTGATATGGGTAAGATCTCATTTGTCGTAGCTAATTCAGACGTCAACTGATGCCAGTACGCTGTTGGCGGCTGCAACACCGTCAGCTTCCACTCGCGACACTTTTGCACAAATGTGGAGACAGAATTCAACATTTCATTGGTACGCAGCACCAGTGTTCCACCACAAGTCAGGCAGTTATAGATTTCGTCAACAGCCATATCAAAACTGATAGATGAAAATTGTAAGATGCGATCGCTGCTGTTGAGTTCATACGCAATCTTCATTGCCGCAGTGAAATTCACTACAGACCGATGTTCGATCATCACCCCTTTCGGCTTGCCAGTAGATCCAGAAGTATAAATTACATAAGCTAAGTTACTAGGTTTAACGCTCGTCGCTGGATTCTCCTCACTTTCGGTGCTGATAACCTTCCACCCAGTATCTAAAAAAATGACCTGAGCTTGATTCTTCGGCAATGATTCTAGCAACTGTCGTTGAGTTAACAGAACCGAAATTTGAGAATCATTCAACATATGAGCTAAACGCTCTTGAGGATAAACTGGATCTAACGGTACATATGCCCCACCAGCCTTCAGAACCCCCAGCAGTCCCACTATCATCTCTAAAGATCGCTCAACGCAAATCCCAACTAAAACTTCTGACCCGACCCCCAAAGTTTGCAGGTAATGTGCCAATTGGTTGGCACGGCTATTTAACTCCCGATAAGTTAACTGAGCATTTTCCAACATTACTGCTACACTATCAGGCGATCGCTCTACCTGCTGTTCAAATATCTGGTGGATACATGAATCTGCGGGATAAGTGATTTGGTTGTCATTCCACTCAATGAGCAACTGATGTTTCTCAGTTTTCGTCAGCCAAGGTAATGCTACCACAGGTTGCTCAGGATTGGCGACAATGCTTTCTAGCAAAGTCTGAAAATGTGCCATTATCTGCACAATGGTGGCAGTATCAAACAAGTCGCTGTTATATTCCCATTCCGCTATTAGTTTCTGCTCAGTTTCCTTGATTGTCAGCGCCAAATCGAACTGAACTGTAGTGTATTCCCATTTTAAAAGACTAAGATTCAGACCAGGTAGTTGCAGGTCTCCCATAGGCGCATTCTGCAAAGCAAACATCACCTGGAATAGGGGATGATAGCTCAAAGAACGCTCTGGATGCAGTTCCTCAACCAGTTTTTCAAAGGGTAAGTCTTGGTGAGCATAAGCATCCAAAGCCATTTGCCGTACTCGATCCAGTAGCTCTAAAAAACTGGGATTTCCTTGCAAGTTCGTACGTAGCACCAAGGTATTGACAAAAAAACCAATTAGAGGAGCAATTTCCCGATGGTTCCGGTTGGCAATGGGGGAACCAACAACAATCTCCTCCTGATTACTATAACGTGACAGTAAAAGCGCAAATGCCGCCAGGAGAGTCATAAACAGAGTTGATCCTGACTGTTGGCTCAAACACTTCAACTTCTGCGTCAGTTCTCGATTAATTTCACAGTACTCAGCGCTACCTCGAAACGTCTGCACTGGTGGACGTGGTCGGTCAGTCGGCAGTTCTAACAATGGCGGTATTTCGGCTAGCTGTTGTTGCCAGTAGTTGAGTTTAGCTTCATAGACTTCACCGCTGAGCCATTGTCGTTGCCAGTAAGCAAAGTCGGCATACTGAACAGGTAACTTTGGTAAGGGCGAAAGCTCTCCGGCATAGAAAGCTGTATAGAGAGTGGACAATTCGCGGACGAATATCCCCATCGACCAACCATCGCAGACAATGTGGTGCATCACAAGTAGGAGCATATGAGATTCGTTGCTCAGCCGCAGCAGCAACAATCGCAGCAAGGGGTCGTTTGCTAGATCAAAAGGGCGTTGTGCCTCCTTAGTGACTAACTGCCGCACCTCAGAAAACTGTTCTTCCACTGGCAAATGTTCTAGGTCTATCACGGGCAGAGTCACAGTTAAGTTAGGGTTAATCACCTGCACTGGGGAACCATCCACGATTGCGAAGGTAGTACGTAGTACTTCGTGACGTTGAACAATTTGGGCGATCGCTTGTTCTAGGGCTGCTACCTGGAGGAATCCGGTCAGTTGCCAAAGGTTAGGTACTTTGTAGTCAAAACTATCTTTGTCCAGTTGGTCAAGAAACCACAGTCTCGCTTGGGCAAAGGAGAGGGGAATTGCCTGCTCTCTGGCAACTGGTACAATCGGTGGGGTTTGACTACCATTGTTTATTTCAGAGATTAGGTTCTGGGATTGTAATTTTTTGAGAGCAAGTTTGCGTTTTTCTGGTGACAGTTTGTAAAGACGTTCTAGCAGATCGCTCATAAGTAAAATGTTCTATAAATAAATGAAATACAAATTAGTGACAATTGATTGACTTTTGCCTAGCGGTACTACTGATATTCCACAAGCAACTGCTGTTCCAATTCATCATCCGATAACTCATCAAGTTCACCTAAAATTTGCTCTAGCACGTCACGTTCCACTTGCTCAAGTTCTTGGGGCACAACTCGTTGAGCCAGTTCAGCAATGGTCGGACTTTCAAACAGTCGGCGCAAAGGTATTTCCATACAAAAGGCTTCTTGAAGCTGTGAAATTACTTGAGTTGCGAGTAGAGAATGTCCCCCCAGTTCAAAGAAGTTATCGTGGACACTAACCTGTGTTAGTTCGAGAACTTCTATCCAGATGGTGGCTATGATTTCTTCAATAGCGGTACGGGGGGCAACAAAGGCAGATTGTAGTGTTCTCTGGGACAAATCGGGTGTAGGCAAAGCACGATGATCGATCTTCCCGTTAGGGGTAATTGGCAGTGATTCTAGCTGCACAAAGATAGAAGGAATCATGTAAAGAGGCAGCTTTTGCTTCAGAAAGTCCCGCAATTCGCTGGCAATCAGCTGCGTCTGACCGAGGACAATATAGGCTACAAGGCTTTTATTGCCAGGACTATTTTCACGAGCTATCACCACTGCCTGCTGTACATCGGGGTGTTGACTCAAAAGCGCCTCAATTTCTCCTAGTTCAATGCGGAAACCACGAATCTTCACTTGATTATCGACTCGACCAATGAAGATAATGTTACCATCACTTAAGAAACGAGCTAAGTCCCCAGTTTTGTAAAGGCGTTCAGAACAGGATTGGTCTTCCTTGACTTCTGTGTTCCCCTGCTCAAGAGCTTCCCTGCTTTTTCTAAAGGGATTGGGGATGAATTTTTCCTTGGTTAACTCTGTGGCGTTGAGGTAGCCTCGTGCCAAGCCGTCGCCACCAATATATATTTCACCAGGAGTACCAATAGGAACGGGTTGAAGATAATTATCAAGAATATAAACTTGTGTATTAGCGATCGGGCGACCAATGGGGGGTTGAGCATCGCCCGATCTACATTCCGCGACTGTGGCGCAGACAGTTGATTCTGTTGGCCCATAGGCATTAAAAAAGCGCCGCCCTTTTGACCATTGAGCTATCAGCTTTGGATCACAAGCTTCTCCTCCGACGATGAGCGTTTGCAAGTTTGGCAATTCCTCTATTGGCAACGCTGCTAGTACAGTGGGTGGTAGTATTATGTGAGTTATTGATTGCTCACGCAACAGTCGCATCAAATCCGCTCCTGGGCGCAAGGAATCTTGAGTTCCAAGGATTAAGCTGGCTCCAGAACACAAAGCCATCACAATTTCCCAAACTGAGGCATCGAAGTTCATTGAAGCAAACTGGAGAACACGGCTGTGTGATTGTACGTCAAATAGTTTCACTTGTGCCTGGGCGAGATTGCACACACCTTGATGCTGAATCAGTACACCTTTGGGTGTTCCGGTTGAGCCTGATGTATAAATTACATAAGCCAGGTTTTCTGGTACAACCCCACTGCTAATAAGATTCTTCAGACTCTGCTGGTTAATTAATTCCCAGTCGGTATCAAGACAAATAACCTTCGCCTCGCTTCCAGTAAACTCTTCAATGAACTTTTGCTGGGTTAACAGCACCTGCACTTGTGAATCTGACAGCATAAAGCTTAGACGCTCTTTGGGATATGTGGGATCTAGCGGCACATATGCTCCACCCGCCTTGAGAATTCCCAGCATTCCTACTATCATGGACACTGAGCGCTCAACGCAAATCCCTACCAGAACTTCTCGCCCTACTCCCAAAGTTTGTAAGTGGTGAGCTAACTGATTAGCGCAGGCGTTTAACTGCTGGTAAGTTAACTGTTCTTTTTCAAAGACCACTGCTACTGCATCGGGCGATCGCTCTACCTGCGCTTCAAACAATTGATGGATACACTGTTCGGCAGGATAGTCTACTTGGGTATTATTCCACTCAACAAGTAATTGCTGCCGTTCAGACGCAGTTAACATTGATAAATTGGAAATTCGCTGTTCTAGATTAGCTGCCATCCCCTCCAGTATGGTTTGGAGATGACCGAGCATCCGGCGAATGGTTCCGGCTTGAAAGCGGCGAGCATCATAGCTAATTTTTAGGGATAATCCCGTGTTAGGGACAGCAACTAAGGTCAGAGGATAATTTGTGTATTCAATAGATTTAAGATTATTAATGTTTAAACTGTGATTATTTTCTTTATTGAATGGATAATTTTCAAATACCAGAATGCTCTCAAACAAAGCCATACCTTTAGGTACATTACTTACTTGCTGGATCTCTGCCAGGGAAAGGTAAGCATATTGTTCTTGCTCAAATGCTTGGCTCTGTAACTCCTGAAGCAAGGAAAGCAAATCAGTTTCAAAAGAAATCTGCACTCGCATTGGTAGGGTGTTAATTAGCAGTCCTACTATCGATTCCACGCCCGCCAGTAGGCCAGCGCGACCAGAAACTGTTGCACCAAAAACAACCTCAGATTCTCCACTGTAGCGAGCTAGCAGAATTGCCCAGGACCCTTGAAGGATATTATTGAGCGTTATATGATGCTGTCTTGCCAGGGATTGGAGTTGAGCAGAAACCGATGCTGATAATTGATGATGTTCCTCAAGGTAAATGGTGTTGGGATTAGAGCAATCCACAGGTCGATCAACAATTAAAGGAGTTGGGGCTGTAAAACCTTGGAGCGCTTTTTGCCAAAACTCTTTTGCCAGAAAACGATCCTGTTGTTGCAACCAAACGATATAATCCCGAAAGGGACGAGGACGGCTTAGGTGTAAAATTTCTCCTCGATGGTAAGCATCGTAGAAATCTGAGACTTCTTTAAGTAAGATGGGCGTTGACCAACCATCAAAAAGGAGGTGATGATGACTCCAGACAAATTGGTAAGTATCATCGGCTAGATGAATTAAGGTAAAGCGGATCAGCGGAGGCTCATCAAGTGCAAATCCTTGAACTCTATCGGCTTGTAAAAAAGCTTCTAAAGATTGTTGCTGTTCAGTAGAAGACAAATTACGCCAATCGTGGTGAACCCAAGGCAGATCTACTTGCTTATTCACAATTTGCATAGCTTGATCAAGCTCCTGCCAATGGAAGGAACTCCGCAAAACGGCATATCGAGCTACCACCTGCTCCCATGCCTGCTTGAATAACGAAATATTGAAATTTCCCTGAATCTGATATGTCAATTGCTCGAAATATATTCCTGAATCCGGCGTGTACAGGGTTTCAAAAAGCATTCCCTGTTGCATCGGCGAAAGTTCATATATATCTTCAATATTCTGATTTTTCATTGCGTTATCTCTTTCCATTAATATTTTGTGAAGGCTTACGACCTACAAAATTGCCTAATTGCCAATAAGGGAGAGTTTTTAACTTAGCAAATTTTTTTTGCTAAACTATTAGCGCTTATTATTTCTGTTGATTTTCGCCATAAGTTTGTCCAGTTGCTTCTGGCTGAGTTTAGTGGCTGAAAAGTCTGAAGGAGTATAGTCTCCTGTCTCAGGAGCTTGGCAGTGTACTATGAGCGATCGCAAAGCCTCCATAAATCCCAAAGCCAAGTATTCAATCGTGGCTCGTTTGTGAATTTTCTCACTGTAAGTCCAAGTCATTTCCAGTTTTCCTGCACGAATGAATCCGCTGACTCCTAACAGGTGGCTGCGCTTATTGAGTAAGCTTTGTTCAGCTTTCAATTCTTTCGCCAATCCCAACATGTCAGATGCCCCAAGCACCCGATCAAACTGACCAAGGTAGTTAAAACTCACTTGTGCAAGGGGTAGCATTTGTAGTTTTGTGCGTATTGCGGGGAATTCGTTTAAATATCGCAATACACCATAACCAATGCCCCGGTTAGGAATACGTCGCAGTTGTTCTTTGACTAATTTTAAAGCTTCTCCTGGATGGTCAATTTTTTCTATTTGTAGGCGAACGGGAAATAAGGTAGTAAACCAGCCCACAGTGCGCGACAAATCCACATCCTCAAACAAGTCTTCCCGTCCATGTCCCTCTAAATCAATCAGCAGGGAAAGTTTTCCTGTCCATTGGGCAAAGCTTTGCACTAAGGCAGTTAACAGCACATCATTAATTTGAGTGTTGTAGGCAGAAGGTACATCTTGCAATAAGGCGCGGGACTGTTCTTCAGTTAAAGAAAATGACACAGTATCGGTTGAAGTAATGGAGTTCTCCTCTATGGTTGAAGGATAGTCTACTGGCAAGGAAGTCACATTAAAATTACACTCATTTGACCAATAATCTAGCTCCGTGGTAATCGCCTCTGATTGTCCATATTCTGTCAGGCGATCGCTCCAATATTGAAAGGAAGTTGTCTTAGGTGGTAGTTTAATCGCAACGCCCATGCTAATTTGTTGGTAAGCAGTAGCCAAGTCTTCAAGCAAAATCCGCCAGGAGATACCATCAACTGCTAAATGATGGATGATGAATAATAAACGATTTGGTTGATTGTTGCCCAACTCAAACAGTGCCACTCGCACAATTGATCCAGTAGATAAGTTTAAACTAGCCTGAAGTTCAGCATCGGCAGCATTCATCGTTGTTTGTTGTGCTTCTCTTGACAAGTGTGATAAATCGATGATACTCAATGGCACACTTTCCAGGGTGGCTGCGTTCATTTGCTGCCATTCCTCTAACTGTACAAACTGTAGACGCAGAGCATCATGATGTAGTAACAATTGTTGTACAATTTGCTGCAATTGCTCAGGTGTTAACGCAGGTGGCACTGACAACAGTACTGACTGGTTAAAGTAATCAGGTTCGGACAATTTCTGCTCGAAAAACCACTGCTGGATTGGTGACAGTATCACAGAACCAGTTACTAACCCTTGTTCTGCTGTCACAGAGCGAGTGATGCCATTTACAGCTGCTAACTCAGCAACGGTTTGGTACTTAAATAGCTGTTTAGGAGCAATTTGGATACCTGCAGTATTGGCACGGGAAATGATCTGAATGCTGAGGATGGAGTCTCCACCCAATTCAAAAAAGTTATCGTGGATGCCAACTTTTTCTAGTTTTAATATTTCTGACCAGATTGCTGCTAATTTCTCTTCTATAGATGTGCGTGGGGCAACAAATTTATCTTCGACATTGCGCGAAAAGTCGGGTGTTGGTAGAGCGCGGTAGTCTACCTTCTGGTTGGGAGTCATGGGCAGCGCTTCTAGCAGCACGAACGCACTTGGCACCATATAATTAGGTAGCTTTGAAGTGAGAAAATGGCGCAATTCATCAGTGGTTGGTTGCAGTTGGCGCGGCACAATGTAAGCCACTAAGCGCTTTTGTCCGGGAATGTCAACGCGTGCAATGACGACAGCTTGTAACACTTGCGGATGTTGACGTAACACAGTCTCAATTTCTCCCAACTCAATGCGGAAACCCCGCACCTTCACCTGATTGTCAACTCGACCGAGATATTCCAGAGTGCCATTTGCTCGAAATCTTGCTAAATCCCCTGTTTTGTAGAGTCGCGAAGAAGTGGCATCAGCAATCGGATTGGGGATAAATTTTTCTGCTGTAGCTGAAGGACGTTGCCAATACCCTCTGGCTAAGGAAGCACCGCCAATGTGTAGTTCTCCAAGAACTCCAATCGGCACTCTTTGCAAATATTGATCTAAGATATAAACTTGAGCATTGCCAATTGGTCGTCCAATGGAAACGGAGGTGGCGGCTGGGGAATTGAGGCGTTGTAGGGTTGTAGTGACCGTTGCTTCCGTTGGTCCGTACCCATTAAATAATTGAGGTAGCTGCGGAAAGTGAGTAACACTGCTGTGCCAATGCAACACTATTTCTCGTTGGACTTCTTCTCCTCCAACAATTACTGTTTTGAGACATTCGGGAATCCGAGAGTCTTGGGGAAGAAGTTCTGCTACCAACTGATGCCAATACGCTGTGGGGAAATTTAAAACAGTTAACTGCCAATCTTTGCACCGACACCAAAATTCATCGACCGAATGCAACATCTGTTCGGTGCGTAGTACTAATGTTGCACCAACTAATAGACTTGGAAAGATTTCTTCAATAGATGTGTCAAAGCAGATAGACGCAAATTGGAGAATGCGCTCGCCTGCATTAATTCCATATTCGTCGATGGCGGTGATGACAAAATTCATCAGTGACCGATGTTCAATCATCACCCCCTTGGGTTTGCCTGTGGAACCAGAGGTGTAAATAATGTAGGCTTGGTTGTGGAGTTGAAGGTCACTAATAGGATTGGATGTACTGTGTTGAGCAATTACTGACCAGTCCGTATCTATACAAATTGTTTTTCCGTTATAATTTTGCAGTTTGTTCTGGAATCTTTCTTGAGTCAGCAGGATGTCCAGTTGCGTATCTTCGAGAATGTAGTCCAGTCGCTCTTGAGGATAGGCAGGGTCGAGGGGAACATAAGCAGCACCGGCTTTGAGAATGCCGAGTAAGCCGACAATCATTTCCAGGGAACGGTCAACGCAGATGCCAACTAAGGTTTCTGATTTAACTCCCAAACTTTGTAGATGGTGTGCTAATTGATTGGCGCGAGCGCTCAATTCACGGTAGGTTAATTGTTGACCATCCTGCTCTACTGCTATGGCATTGGGCGATCGCTCCACCTGAGCTGCAAATAACTGATGGATACACTCGTCTTTTGGATAATTCCTGTGAGTTTGATTCCATTCCGCCAGTAACTGTTGTTGAGCCTGCGTTAATAGAGGTAATTCCCCAAGATGCTGTTCTGGGTTGGCAATAATTCCTTCTAGTAAAGTTTGATACTGCTCTACCATCTGCTGGATTGTAGCCGCATCAAATAAGTCAGTGTTATATTCCCAAATAACGGTGATTCCCGAATCTCTGGCATATTGCTGGGAATTGGGTATGACAACGACATCCAGATCGAACTTTGTTGATTTATTACTTAGGGCGACATTGGGGCTGATGTCTAAGTCTGGGAGGCTCAAGTTCGGCAGGGGAGTATCATGGTAGCTGAACATCACTTGAAACAGGGGATTATAACTCAGATTCCGTACTGGCTTGAGAACCTCCACCACCTTATCAAAGGGTAAGTCTTCGTTGGCAAAGGCTTCCATAGTACAGGAGCGTACTCGACCAAGTAACTCCCGAAAAGTGGGATTGCCTGACAAATTGGTGCGTAAAACCAAATTATTGACAATCATGCCAATTAACCTCTCGACCTCGCACACCCGTCGATTGGCAACAGCAGTCCCCACGCACAGATCATCAAGCCCAGTGTATCGATGCAGCATTACCAGAAAAGCCGCCAGCATCGTCATGAATAAAGTGCTTCCCTCTTGACGGCTCAGAACTTGCAGCGATTCGTACAAGTTGATGGGCAACTCCACCCTGATTTGAGCACCGTTGTAAGTTTGTTCTGCTGGTCGTGGGCGATCGTAGGGTAATTCCAACAGGGGCGAACTGCCAGATAACTGCTGCTGCCAATAGGCTAGTTGGGTTTGGGCTGACTGGCTATTGACCCATTCTCGCTGCCAATGTGCATAGTCTACGAACTGGAGCGGCAACTCAGTCAGTGGGGAGGGATTACCTGAACAGAAGGCTTGATAAAGTTCCACTAACTCACTTAGGAACACTTTGTTGAAAGACCAGCCATCATGAACCATGTGATGTTCGATGTGGATTAACAGATGTTCATGGTTGCTTAGTTTCAACAACACCCACCTCACGAGTGGCAGTTGATTCAAGTCGAAGGTCTTTTGCACTTCTACTTCAAATAGGCGCTGAACTTCTGCTTGGCGAGCGGGTTCAGGAAATGTCTGGATCTCTACTACTGTAAAGCTAATCTGTGGGGCTGGGTGAATTACCTGGAACAACCGTCCATTCACTGTCGGAAAAGTCGTGCGGAAGATTTCATGCCGTCGTACAATTTCGCTGAGGCACTTTTGTAATACTGCTACATCAAGCTCCCCCTGAAATCGGAGAGTCGCTTGAGCTTGGTAGGCGCTACTTTCAGGAGCTACTTCCTGTATAAAGTGCACTCGCTCTTGAGCAAAGGAGACAGGTAACATCCCTTCTCGTGGAATAGGTTGTATAGCAGGGTGTTGCCATTTCTGCTTAAGGTGGCTGTGCTGTTCGATCTGCTGAGCTAAACCCGCTATGGTAGGGTTGGTAAAGATTTGGTGAAAGAATAACTCGACAGTAAACTCCTCGCGCACCCGCGAAAGGATCTGAGTTGCGATTAGGGAATGACCACCTAAATGTAAAAAATGATCATTAACTCCAATTTGCTCAAGTCCCAGTAACTCAGCCCAGATGATTGCTAACTTCTCCTCAATTGCATTACTCGGCGCGACGAATGTTTCTTCGAGATCGGGGCGTGAGCGATCCGGGACTGGAAGGTTCCGACGATCCACCTTACCATTGGGGGTAAGGGGCAAGGTGTCAAGAATTACAAAGACGGCTGGTATCATGTGAACAGGCAGCTTTTCTTCCAGAAAACGTTTTAAGGTAGTGGGGTAGGCAAAGCCCACCGCAGGCATCGCTTGTTGCTTCTGATTAAAAACAATATAGGCGACAAGCCGCTGATCGCCTGGGATATCTTCACGGGCGATGACCACTGCTTGACGTACATCCGGGTGTTGGCTCAGAAGCGCCTCAATTTCTCCTAATTCTATGCGGAAGCCGCGAATCTTCACTTGATGATCGACTCTACCAATGAAGATAATATTGCCATCTGGTAAGAACTGAGCTAAGTCACCTGTTTTGTATAATTTTGAATTGTCAAACGGATTGGGAATGAATTTTTCTTCGGTTAACTTTGCGGCGTTGAGGTAGCCTCGTGCCAAGCCGTCACCACCAATAAATATTTCACCAGGAGTACCAATAGGAACGGGTTGAAGATAATTATCAAGAATATAAACTCGTATATTAGCGATCGGGCGACCAATAAACGGTTGAGTGTCTCCAGAAGTATATTCTGCTACTGTGGCGCAGACAGTTGATTCTGTTGGTCCATAGGCGTTAAAAAAACGCCGCCCTTTTGACCATTGAGCTATTAACTTGGGATGGCAAGCTTCTCCTGCGACAATGAGGGTTTGTAAATTTGGCAGTTCCTCTATTGGCAAAGCTGCTAGTGCTGTAGGTGGTAGTGTTACGTGAGTGATTGAATGCTCGCGCAACAGTCGCATCAAATCCGCTCCTGGGCGTAAGGAATCTTGTGTTCCAAGGATTAGGCTGGCTCCAGAACACAATGCCATCACAATTTCCCAAACTGAGGCATCGAAGCTCATAGAAGCAAACTGGAGAACACGGCTGTGTGGTTGTACGTCAAATAGCTTCACTTGTGCCTGGGCGAGATTGCACACACCTTGATGCTGAATCAGTACACCTTTAGGTATTCCGGTTGAGCCTGATGTATAAATTACATAAGCCAGGTTTCCTGGTACAACCCCACTGCTACTAGGATTCTTACTCTGCTGGTTAATCAATTCCCAATCAGTATCTAGGCAAACCGTCTTTACTCCACTTTTAGTAAACCGGGCAACGAACTTTTGCTGAGTCAACAGCAGCTGCACTTGAGAATCTGCCAGCACAAAAGAGAGACGTTCTTGAGGATATGTGGGATCTAGCGGCACATATGCTCCACCCGCTTTGAGAATACCCAATAATCCTACTACCATTTCTACTGAGCGCTCAACGCAAATCCCTACCAGTACTTCTGTCCCTACACCCCAAGATTGCAGATAATGTGCAAGTTGGTTAGCTCGGTGATTCAACTCTTGATAGGTTAATTTCTGCGAGTTGAAGACGACGGCAATATTGTCTGGGGTTTTTTCCACTTGTGCTTCAAATAACTGATGTATACACAAATGCCTCGGGTAATCTACCGTTGTCTGATTCCACTCCACCAATATTTTATGTCGCTCTTGCTCAGTTAAAGCCGAAAAATTATTATCAAAATCAGTAGAGCCAATCACTATTTCTTGCATAAACTTGATTATCTGGACGTCAATATTTAATATGTGGGATAAACCAGACAGAAGAATTTTATATTTTAGATTTGCAATTCTGTCATCCAATTATATTAGGAATTCATTTAATTCATGGTTTTTTCTGTTGCTTATAGCTAGGAATTTATATCATATCCGGTAGCATAACCTTAATACTGAAAAACCCCAAGAGCGCTTTTCGGTGTGCTTTGTCTCCCCTCCCCGCGAGCGGTGAGT
>JAQYWO010000173.1 GCA_029379215.1 Rhizonema sp. PD37 | reverse complement strand
CTCCTGCAACAATAGCTCTATGCCAGGTTATTCTTTACTCAAAAGCTCCCTAGTTGACCAACGAGGGGGCTTTTGTTGTTTTTGCCTTTACATTCATACTTTCAAATTCATTATCATCGTAGAAATCAGGCATAGCAATGGACATTTGTCAATACCATTTGAGATGCGCTTACTCTGCGTGACTACTCAGTCAATTATTAACACCGAAAAAGATCGGGATGTCTGGTAGCCCCGAAGTAGGAGTACCAAAGAATTAAGGAATTGGTACTCCTACGTTATTTATATCGGGGTGGAAAGACGTGAAATCTGCGGGAGAGAGTACTCTCTCCCGCAAGTTTCACGTGAAGCTCGCCGGGGGAAGCGTCCCCCGGCGAGCTTCGCGAAAAAGCTGGTGGAACAGTTCATAAGTTCTCTACTCAAAAAACAGGGCTGAGTCAAACTCCTCAGCGATGGTAGTCGTAGTAAGAAAACTTTATCTCAAAGAGTTCATCATGATGCAACAGGTGTTGAGATGCATCGGGATCTATTTAGTGCGTATTTGAGTAGGCATGTAAATCAAAACGATGAATTGTCATTGCTGAATGCGGCTAGTCTGTATTCGGGATCGGAGTCGATCCTATCGAACGCGTGGCAGGAGTTTTTAAACCGCGAACGAGTAAGCTCGTCTGAAAGTGGGTTGATTGCCCCAGAGCGGTTGTTCGATAAGCAGGAAAAGATTAACCAGATAGCTGACTGCAAGCAGTCCGGGCAACAAGTTAATCCCCACGTCCTGCCTGAATCCGCGTCACTGAGCGTGCGCGGTGTTGGCTCAAGCTCAAGTATAAATTATTTTATAGTTAGTAAGGATTCAGGTCTGGAGTATTGACAAGTGTGACAGATAAAGCAGACGTTCAGAATTATGGATAAAGCACTGCCTGAGCAATTAGACAGCGATGTCTGACGACAAGCCCTTTGGGTGACGCTCGTTCGCATGATTGCGTCTCCCAAGGGGAGACGACTCGCTAACGCTACGCCAGTTCCAATTATCAATGACTAAGAGGAAGGTTAGTGGAGGTGAGCGCCAGGATGGAGCGGTTTCAAGATACCGTCAACAAATTGGCGTTAGTACAAACCTGTCGTCAAGGACATTCCGTAATTACCGAGCGTGAACAAGCTATAAAAGTGATGTTGCCAGATGTGCAAGCACCTTCTTTAATACCCCAACTTTAGACCTGAATCCTCACCTTAGTTAATATAGTATATACCCTTCTGAAGATATAAATCAATTTACTCCATTGGTAGAAGTTATTGAAAAGAGTAATGGCTACGATAACTATGTTTTTTTAAAATTTAGTGGTAAAAAAAGCACTTTTATTTTGCTGAAGTAAGATAGGAAGTCATTGCATTATACGTTTCAGCTACTTTTAGTCAGAAAAATTTATTCTGGAGAATTAAAGGTCTTCAAGTTTTAAAAACTACTACGAATGATACATAACTTGATATTTTTTTATCAACTATACTGATTCCAATAGCTAAATAAATTCATAAGGCTGTTTGAAAAAATTAAAAACATATTGGAATTAACAATTTCACCTAAAGGAATAATAAGCATGAAACTTTCTAATTTATCCAAAGCTGTTTGGGCTAGTGCCTTTGTTATTAGTTTAGCCACTTTACCTCTAGCTATGCCTGTTTCTGCTCAAGGCGGAGGTGGTGGTGGTGGTGCTGGCGGTTCGGGCGGTTCAGGCGGTTCAGGTGGTTCTGCTGGTTCTGCTGGTTCATCTGGCGCTGGTGGTTCTAGCTCATCTTCTGGAACTGGAACATCTGGAGTTGGGACATCTGGAACGGGTACAACCGGAACCGGAACATCTGGAGTTGGTACAACTGGAACGGGTACAACCGGAACCGGAACATCTGGAGTTGGTGGTACAACTGGAACGGGTACAACCGGAACCGGAACATCTGGAGTTGGTGGTACAACTGGAACGGGTACAACCGGAACCGGAACATCTGGAGTTGGTGGTACAACTGGAACGGGTACAACCGGAACCGGAACATCTGGAGTTGGTACCACTGGCTCAGATGCAACTGGAACCGGAACATCTGGAGTTGGGACCACTGGCTCAGGTACAACTACAGGCGGTACAAGCACTGGAACAGACTCAACCACAGGTGGAGCAGCTGGTGGAGCGGGTGCAGCCGGAGCAACTGGTGGAGCGGGTGCAGCTACTGACGGTAGTGGTTCAACCAATCCAGGCACAAACAACAGTACAGGCAGTACCGACTCTACAACAGGTACTGGTACAACGACAAATGACACAAATTCTCAAGCAGTTAGCGCTACAAAGCGCGAGCGCGGATTTCATTGGAGTTGGCTGGGTTCACTAGGTTTGCTTGGTCTTATTGGTTTAATTAACAATCGCTCCAAATCGCGTGTTGAGCGCAACCTTAATGAGATCTAATTTGTAATTTCTCAAGCTATAATCATTTTAAGAGTCAAAGTATTGAATGAAAACACGATTATCTTATTGCAGCGTATTTTCTAAGCTTTGACTCTTAATTATGTGTAAGTATTGAGCAGGTGTTAAGCATTTGTCCCAAATTTTTCAGGTGTTACTTGATAAAATTGGTTCGTATACTTAACTTAAGTCGCTCAAAAGTTTAGTCAGTACTCTAATAATACTTGTTAGCAAATTATACATCATAGACAACAAGTATAAAAAATACATATCCTCCTCTCATAAACGACCACTGATAGTAAGATATAGGACGCCAGATCGCTCCTTAATAGGAAATTCAGATTAAATAATCCATCCCAATCATGTTTTGGGAATAAATTTCTTAAATGAAATACTGGGTTTACAGTATGAATATAAACGAAGTCAGTATAGAAAAATTTAACGTACAAGCACAAGCCATGTATGTTCGTTTGGCAGGTTTATACGAAAGTGCTAGCATTAAGCCACTGCCAGAGCTATTGCCACAAGCTTATAAGGAACTTGGCAGTGCATCAGAAATATTACATTTAGCTATCGAAGAACTACGGCAGCAAAACGAGGAACTTGTACAGACAAGAAATTTGATAGAGGCGGAACGTCAGCGGTACGCGGATTTATTTGAATTTGCACCAGATAGCTATTTAGTGACTGATACTTTAGGTGTGATTCAAGAAGCCAATCTTAGGGCTGCTCAGTTATTTAATGTGCCACAGCAGTATTTGGTAGGCAAACTGATAGTGAACTTCATTGCGGCTGAGGATCGCCGCTATTTTCGTTGCGAATTAACAACACTATCCCAATGCGATCAAGTTAGGGAGCTAACATTACGTCTGCAACAAGATAAAGGTAAGTACCTCCATACATCTATCTCAGTCGCAGTTGTTCGGGATCGTCAGAATGAGCCATTATCATTACGCTGGCTGATACGTAAAGGAAAAAACTGTCAATTCATAGAAACATTAACAAACAACGAGCATGACTTATGTGAAAATCGCTCAATTCACAAATATTCCAAAGGTGAAATTATCTCTCTCAATTGGCAAGCAATTTGGTATGTTTGTCGAGGTGTAGTGAAACTGAGTACGCTTTGTGAAACCGAAGAAGAACTACTGGTAGGGATGGCAGGAGTGGGAATGATTTTTGGATTTGTCATGACTTCTCTACAAACCTATCAAGCAACAGCTTTGTCAGATGTTGAGTTGGTTTGTATTACACAAGCAGAACTTGAGTCTTCAACAACCCTCAATATTGCCCTATTACCGAAAATTAACCAGCGCTTGCGGCAAGCTGAATCTTTTTTAGTGATTTCTGGCATGCGACGGGTAGAAGATCGATTCTACTATTTGCTGCAACTCTTGAAACAGGAAATTGGTGAACCAGTTACTTCTGGAATGCGCCTTAGTGTTCGCCTCACACATGAAGACTTGGCAAGCGCCTGTTGCACGACTAGAGTCACAGTCACACGATTAATGGGCAAGCTACAAAAACAAGGAAAAATTACTTTTGACGTAAAAAAACATCTAATTATCAAAGATATATTGTCAACTACCGACCACAAATCAGTAGTACCTGATATAGCTTAGGTTTCTGAATTCATAGGGGACGCATAAATCCATGAAAAATGGAGTTACAATTGGAACCGCTTCCAACCCTTTTTTTTCAGAGTTCCATCGGTGAAGCCTTCTGTTTCGATCCTCGTAACCATTTAAAATCAATTTAAAATAAAGTTAACTCAGTTTTTTAGCGATTTTTTCCACGGGAAGCGCCTTCGTTCGAACTTAAGTCCTCTGACAGTTCAATTTATCTTCTCTCTCTTAGGGATGAATAAGAAATAATACTCAGACATATATCATCGTACATGATATCGAAAATTTGTTTGCCGTCACAAAATGCCAGACCCAATCTCCCAAAACCAACTGGCTGATGAAAATTTACTGCCGTACGAGCAAGGAAGTACGCAGATAGTCAAACAGGGAATGATACTTCAGTTCGCTGATGGAAATGTTCAAGCTTGCAATCGTGTAGCAGAGAGCATTCTCGAACCCATCAAAGAGCAACTTATGGGTTGTGATCTAAGTAAGGCTATTCGTGAAGACTGTTCTCCTTTTCCTGCTGAAACTCACCCAGCATTGGTTGCTTTGAGAACAGGCAACTCTTGTTCCAATGTCGTTATGGGGTTATACAAGCCAAATCGCGAAATAATGTGGTTGTTGCTTTCTTCAGAACCATTATTTCAGCAACAAGGAAGTAAACCTTACGCGGTAGTTACAAATTTTCTTGACATCACAGCATATAAATCGACACAGAGTGAGAGTCATAGTAGTCGTCCGAAAAAGGAAGACTCAGTAGTGGTAGATGCACTCATTAAGCTACAGCTCACGAACGAGCAGTTTGAGCAAGCATCTAGTCTGGTAAATTGTTTTATCTACAATTGGCATCTACAAAGCCGATTTGTGGAAAGAACTCAAGGTTTCACTCGACTTTTGGGATATACATCAGCTGAAGCTGAACCTACTGCAGCATGGTGGCGTTCCCGTATTCATCCCGATGACAAACAACGGATACGCAATCAGTTCAAGGCTAGTCTGGCACAAGGCGATCGCTATAGCATGGAGTACCGCCTGCGTCACAAAGACAACCACTATGTGTGGGTACAAGATCAGGGATTTGCAGTCCGTGCAGATGATCAGATCGCGAAGATAGTGGGGATTAACACTGATATTAGCGATCGCAAACAAACTGAAGAAGCACTGCGTAAAAGCGAAGAACATTACCGTTACTTAGCTGATGCTATTCCCAACATCGTCTTTTCAACTGATGCCGCAGGGCGAGCAGATTACGTGAATCAGCGATGGCAAGAATACAGTGGACTTACCCTGGAGGAAACTATTGGTTACGGTTGGCTGAAAGCGGTGCATCCCGATGATGTACCAATTATTACACAACCTTGGCAAGAAGCTTTACAACAAGGGAAACTTTACGAGAAAGAACATCGTTTCCGCAAAGCTTCTAATGGCATGTACTGTTGGCACTTGGTGCGGGGGTACCCCTTAAAAGACGATCAAGGAAATGTTGTTAAATGGTTTGGAACTTGTACCGACATTCACGAGAAAAAACAGCTAGAAGAAGAAAGAAAACAAGTCTTAGAGCGGGAAAAAGCAGCTCGTTCTGAAGCTGAATCTGCCAATCGGATTAAGGATCAGTTTCTTGCCATTCTCTCTCATGAACTGCGCTCACCCCTCAATCCAATTCTCGGATGGACAAAGCTACTGAAAAGCCGTAAGTTTGATGCAGTCGTGACAGCTCGTGCTTTAGATACCATAGAACGTAATGCTCATTTACAAATTCAACTAATTGAGGACTTACTTGATGTTTCCCGCATTCTTCGAGGCAAGCTAAACTTGAATGTTGCGGCTGTCAACTTATCATCTGTCATTGAAACCGCATTGGAAACCGTGCGATTAACGGCAGAAGCCAAATCCATTGAGCTAAGATTTTTACCACCAGATAATAGAGAATCCAACGCACATCTTGATCATCCAAAGTTCTTCGTGACAGGTGACACCAATCGCTTGCAACAAGTTATAGGGAATTTACTGAGTAACGCTATTAAATTTACACCAATCGGTGGAAGTGTCCAAGTGCATCTGTCAGTAGAAGCAAATCGCAACTATGCAGCGATCGCAGTTCAGGACACAGGTATTGGGATCTCCGGCGAATTTCTGCCTCAGGTATTTGAATACTTTCGTCAAGCAGATAGCAGTACGACAAGGAGATTTGGCGGACTGGGATTAGGGTTGGCAATAGTTCACCATTTGGTAGAGTTGCATGGTGGAACTATCATTGCAGAAAGTCCTGGAGAAGAACAGGGGGCAAAATTTACGGTGCGACTGCCTTTGATGAAACCATCAGTTCCGGAGGAGAAAGTGGTAGGGACATTTGACTCCCTCCTTTTTTGTCTAGATTTACGGATATTGATTGTCGATGATGACGTTGATACGCGGGAATTTCTCAAATTTCTTTTGGAAGACCATAAAGCTTCGGTGACTGTAGCAACATCAGCAAGCGAAGCTTATGCTATACTCGCACAATCCAAATTTGATTTACTGATTAGTGATTTAGGAATGCCAGAAGTCGATGGCTACAATTTGATTAACCAAATTAGAGCAATGTCACCTGAACTAGGAGGAGAAATTCCGGCGATCGCACTCACAGCTTATGCTACCGAAATCGACAGAAGGCGAGTACTTGCAGCAGGTTTTCAACAACATATCGCCAAGCCAGTTGAACCTGATAAGTTATTAGCTGCAATTGCAGATTTACTGGGATAAATCAGATAAATAGCGCATCTTATATGATGTCCGTTAAATCACCCATGCGGAAAGGAACTTCACCCGTGGCGATGAATTCACGTGTTGCCAACATTTTTGAAATTGGTATTTTTATAGAATTGACTTTTTTAAACTAATATGCATAGTATATAAAAAATTAATGAACTTTATATCAAAGTGAAAATATCTTCATTGCAAAAGAAACCGCGTGTTATTGCATGGCAGGCGGTTTTCTCATTGCTTATATTCGTTTTCATGTACCTACCGATAGTGGTATTGGCTTTTTATAGTTTCGATTCCTCGCCCTACAGTGCAGGTTGGCAAGGATTTACCCTAGATTGGTATCGCAGCTTGTTGAAGGATGAGCGAATTTTATCAGCTTTGAAAAATAGTTTACTCGTTGCTTTTTGTGCAGTGGCTATTTCAGCAGTGTTGGGAACTTTGATGGCAGTAGGTTTAGCACGTTATCAGTTTCTGGGTAAGACATTGTATCGTGGGATTTCGTACCTGCCATTGATTATTCCCGATATTGCGATCGCCGTCTCTACTCTAGTTTTTCTAGCGGCGTTTGCCATTCCTCTAAGTGTGTGGACAATTGTAGCAGCACATGTCGTCTTCTGTCTTGCTTACATTTGTCTGATTGTTTCTTCGCGACTGACTAATTTAGATCCCCACTTGGAAGAAGCCGCATTAGATTTGGGAGCAACACCAGTACAATCTTTCATCCAAGTGTTGTTACCTCAATTAGTGCCCGGTATTGTTGCTGGTTGCCTCCTCGCTTTCGTCCTCAGCTTGGATGACTTTCTCATTGCTAGTTTTACTGCAGGGAGCGGTTCCAACACTTTGCCAATGGAAATTTTCAGCCGCATCAGAACAGGTGTGAAACCAGATATTAATGCTCTCAGCGTCATTCTGATTGTAGGATCTGCTATCGTTGCTTTCGTTGCTGAATTAATTCGTGCTTCTTTCGAGCAAAAATCATAAGGTGTTCTACCTCAAAAGTCTCGATATTTCACGAATGTGTCAGATTCACGACGAATTAAAGAATTCAGAAATCTTGCAGAAAAAAACCCTTCCAAACATTGACTTTGGATGGGTTTTACTTTGAATAATTTCGCCAAATTTTTGTGAGAAAAACTTACAAATCAGGAGGCAAAATGACATTATCAATCGCGTGGATAACGCCGTTGCTGGCTTTAATATCTGGTTGGACGACTTTAGCGTCATTGACCATCACGCCTTTACCTGAATCAACCTTGACATTAATTGGCCCGCCTTCAATACTTTTTATTTCGCCAGATTTCAAATCCCTGGACGATAACCTGCTTGGAACAACATGATACCGCAAGATTTTTACCAAAACTTCTTTGTTTTCTGGCTTAAACAAGTCTCGCACAGCGTCTTGTGGCAATTTAGCAAACGCTGCATCAGTAGGTGCGAAAACAGTGAAAGGACCTTGACCTTGTAAAGTATCTATAAGCCCTGCTGATTTTAAAGCTTGGGCTAGTTTTGAAAATTGACTGTTTCCCTGCACCACCGACACTATACTTTTGCCTTGGTTTCCTGTTCCTGGAGTCGGAAGGGGTGTTTGTGTTCCAGATCCTGGTGTTGGAGTGACTGGAACTTCTGTTGGCGGTGAAGAAGGTGTCGTGTTAGGAGTGGGAGATGTCGTCGGTGCCGTATTGCTAGGTTGCTGCGGACATGCAGCCCGGTTATAGGGACACTCTTGCAAAATTTTCGGACTGGGGTTTACTCCTCTACTGCCGCCAGCTTGTGATAATCTAATGTCGGATACAGCCTTAGGATTCGCTACTTCTAATTTAGGCTCGCCGAGTAAAGATTGAGTGTTTGCCAGAATCCGTAGACTGCTGTTTGTCACTGGAAATAAACTTTTGTGAGGATAAAATACCTCACTTGCACCAGTTGGTAGATTAATGAGACAAATGCCCGTTACTCCCACTACACTAGCCAACTTGGTCAGCAAATTGCTGTAATTAACCTTCATAACTTCTGTTTGGCTTTATTTTCCACACTTACACAAAAACTTATATCATTTAGCTACGCATAAAATCTAACCCTGTTAGTAAGATTCTTGAGCGTAAATATGAGTATTATATCTAACGCATGCGTATCTTGCAGTGAAGCGTTAAAACAGTTAATTGCTATACTTTGTAACAAATGACTACACCTATGCCGCTCTAAGGAATACCTATTTAATAAATCGCACAGGATGCAGAGGAAAAGAAAGGATAAGGGTCATTATGTACGTTAAACATCATTTGTCTTTTGTCCTTTGTACTTAACAGGTGAAAGCTACTTACTTTAACCGAAATTAGATTGCCATATCGAATTCGGGACGGTTTACTGACCGATTTTGTTCCCTATTGATAAATTTTGCTCTACTTCCTACGAAGGACAAATGATTTAAGACAATTTTTACGAGCAATACCAGTTGTCTTTGAAGTTACTATAAATCTGATCGGCACTACCTTTTTCAAAAAGGGGGCTAAGATAGGTTATTTAGCGCGGCTTCAAGGATAAAAAGGATAAAATTGTCATAATAGACAAAACTAAGGGTAGGAATTAAACGTGATAGAATTGTATCAATTTGAACTGTCTCAATACTCAGAAAAAGTGCGACTGCTCCTTGATTATAAAGGGTTGCGGTACCGAAAAATAGAGGTTACACCAGGAATTGGACAGGTAGAACTGTTTAGGCTGACAGGTCAGAAGCAAGTACCTGTACTGAAAGATGGTAGTAGGTATATTGCGGATTCTACAGAAATAGCTAGGTATTTAGACTTTCAGTATCCGGATCGCCCACTGGTGCCGAGAGACCCAAAGCAAAAGGGTTTATGCTTAATGATGGAAGAATGGGCGGATGAGTCGATTGGCACTAAAGGTCGAAAAGCATTGTTTTCTGCAATCACTTCAAATCAGAACTTCCGCAAGTCTCTATTACCAACGACAACACCAGATCTACTCAAAAGTCTATTGGAAGGAGTTCCCAACGATGTGCTGAAATTCTTAGGTGTTGGAGTAGGCTACACTCCAGATGTGGTGAAAAGTGCGATCGCAGACCTAAGGCAAGACTTGGAAGCCCTAACGCTACTATTGGCAGACAGTCCTTATTTGACGGGAGATGAACCTTGCTTAGCTGACTTGGCCGTTGCAAGTTTATCGATATTGTTAAAGTTTCCAGATGGTCCTTATCTGAATTTGCCCGCAACCCTCAGAGGCAAAGGCGTACCGGGACTAGCAGATAATCCCAATTACGAACCCTTCTTTACCTGGCGAGATCGTCTCTACGCCCGTTTTCGTAAACCGTTAATTAGTACTACCACAACACCAAGCCCAGGTGCTCCTACTTCAATTCAAATAGATTAGCTATTGGTCAAAACTCATTAGTGATTTCCTTTAAAAAGAATGAATGACTGATGACAAATGATTGGAGAAATTTTGTACCCCCTTATTACAATGCAACATAAGATAGGAAAAGGGATTATGTAATAGAGATGTAAGTAATTAAATGAATTTAGGACAGCCATTAGGTTCAGTAATTCAAGGCTCTCTCACCGAGGGATTGGAAGTGCGATTGCACCCAGATATATCAGTAGAAGATATGCGGGTGGGCAAGTTTCTTGTTGTACAAGGGGTGCGATCGCGCTTTTTCTGTATGCTGACAGACGTAGCATTAGGAATAGCCAACCAAAGAATTATTGCAAATCCTCCTAGTTGGGAAGACACTTTTTTGCGAGATATCTTAGCAGGAAGTAGTACATACGGGACTATTAATCTCGCACCAATGTTGATGTTCACTCCAGAATCGGAAGAATCTTTTTCTCCAACAAATGGAAAATCAAAAAACCCATTTGTACCGTCGATGACAGGTTTGGCATCATTTCAGCCGCAAACTAGCACAACAATGGAACTCCTGCCAGTTAAAACGATCCCCAGCCACTTTAGCCAAGTGTATGAAGCGGCAGAGGACGACTTTCGCAGGGTATTTGGTTGGGAAGACGATCCCCAAAGGAAAAACTTTTCTATTGGAAGGCCATTGGATATGGATGTTCCAGTTTGCCTTGATTTAAACCGTTTCGTAGAACGCAGTAACGGTGTTTTTGGTAAATCTGGTACTGGTAAATCCTTTTTAACACGATTACTTTTAGCTGGAACAATCCGTAAAAAAGCTGCTGTTAGTTTGATTTTTGATATGCACTCCGAGTATGGCTGGGAAGCTGTCTCTGAAGGTAAACAATTTAGCACTGTTAAAGGCTTAAAACAACTCTTTCCCAGTCAAGTTGAAGTATACACCCTTGATCCAGAATCGACAAAGCGTCGGGGAGTTCCTCACGCTCAAGAACTTTACCTCAGTTACGATCAAATTGAAGTTGAAGATATCAAGTTGTGCAGTCGAGATTTGGGACTCTCGGAAGCCAGCTTGGATAACGCCAATATCTTGTATGCAGAGTTTGGTAAGTCTTGGATTCTCCAATTGTTGAATATGACAAACGAGGAAATCAAGTTATTCTGCGAGGAGAAGCGGGGACACCAAGGTTCAATTACAGCATTGCAACGCAAACTGCTCCGCCTTGATAATTTAAAGTATATGCGAGCAGCTTGTCCGCACAATTATATCAACCAAGTTTTGCGTTCTATAGAAGCAGGTAAGAACGTTGTGATCGAATTTGGTTCGCAGTCTAATTTGCTTTCTTATATGTTGGTAACAAATATGATTACCAGACGGATTCACCAACATTATGTCGGTAAGGCAGAGAAGTTTTTGCAAACAAAGAATCCGTTGGATAAACCAACACAATTGATGATCACTATTGAGGAGGCTCACCGCTTCCTCGACTCAGCAGTGGTGCAAAGTACGATTTTTGGAACTATCGCCCGTGAAATGCGTAAATACTTTGTCACACTTCTCGTTGTCGATCAACGTCCTTCGGGTATAGATAATGAAGTGATGTCACAAATTGGTACCCGGATTACAGCTTTACTGAACGACGAGAAAGATATTGAGGCGATTTTCACAGGTGTGTCTGGTGGAGGTGCTTTACGATCTGTGTTGGCAAAGTTAGATTCAAAACAGCAAGCGTTGATTTTAGGACATGCTGTTCCCATGCCTGTCGTCGTGCGTACCCGTCCTTACGATTCAGTGTTCTATGAAGAAATTGGTGAAACCGCTTGGGAAGAAAAGCCAGATGCAGAGGTGTTTGCCGCAGCTGAGTTAGCCAAAGCGGATCTTGGCTTCTAGCGATTGGTGATTTTATGCGATGTTCCCGAGGTTTCGATCTATTTGAGCGCAATTGTATCAAGCGTTGATAAGAGCCGACAAAAGTCTGGGTTAATTCTCAGGCAAAAGTGTTGAAAAACGATATACAATCTGAGGAGCTTCAGATGCTATTAGCCAATATAGTCATACAGTACTATAGGCTTATTTTTGTCTCCTTTTTTACAGCTATTTTTAAATGCTCAAAAAATATCTAAAAGTAATAAAACTGTTCTGGAGTGCTGCCATAGCGGCTGAGATGGAGTACCGCATCAACTTCTTGTTAGCTTCCTTCAGTAGTCTTGGAAATTTTGTCGGAAGTCTTTTTGGATTGTTTTTATTTTATGGTAAAGGATACACTTTCGGGGGCTGGTCGTGGGAAGAAGCTTTAATTATTTTGGGAATATTTACGCTGATAGAAGGTTTTTCTGAGACTTTTCTGGCTCCCAACTTAAATCGCATTGTTAGTCACGTACAAAAAGGAACTTTGGACTTTGTATTGCTGAAACCGATTCGCAGTCAGCTTTGGCTTTCCACTAATACTATCTCACCTTGGGGATTGCCAGATGTGGTTTTTGGCTGTGCGATTATTGCCTACGCAGGGCAAAAACTTGGATTAGGAATAAGTGACTATCTGATCAGTGTGATTCCCCTATTTTTTGGCTTGGTAATTTTTTACAGCTTGTGGTTTATGCTGGGAGCCACGAGCATCTGGTTTGTGAAAATTGGGAATGTTACCGAAGTGTTACGGGGTTTGGTGCAAGCTGGGCGATATCCGATGGTCGCTTATCCTACAGCTTACCGTTTTTTCTTTACTTTCATTATCCCAATCGCTTTTTTAACTACCATACCAGCTGAAGCGATGCTGGGTCGGAGTCAAATAACCTGGACGTTAAGTGCAGGAGTTTTGGCTGTGTTGCTATTTTTCTTGTCTACTCGGTTTTGGCTGTTTGCGTTGCGTTTTTATACCAGTGCCTCAAGTTAGAGACATGAATTATAGCTATTCTTAAAACAAGAACCGCTATAGTCAAAATCTTTTAGGAGTGCTTGCACGGCACAGCGAAGGTTTTTACCGCGACCCCCATGCTATGTGCTACAATTTGTCTCACTTATTACAGCCCGCTATAAATGAGGTACGAAATTTGCTGCTTGGATAAACTTTGTCCAGGTTCGTCAGAATTTTGATTTCCGACCCCTTTTTATGGTGACGTGTACTTAGTTCAGGAGTGCGCTCGTAATGCCATAGTACAGCTTTGCATAAGATCGTGACGCTCAGGAAAACAATTTCATCATTCGTAGTTGTTAAGAGCACTAAAGCGTAACTACAAACAAACCAAAACGCCACGAATTTATGAAATGTTGTACTTAGATTTATCTGTGGGGTTACTTAGCACTCCTGAAGGCACTTTACTGCCAAGGAGAGGGAATCGCTGTAATCTCAAAAACCTCTGTTGTCTCTAAGCGAATTGCTGATTTGCCGCAATTAGGACATGCTGGCTCAAGTCTTTGTAAATTGCCATTTGAGTGGCACTGCGCGATTATTCCTTGCCTACAGTGGTAACACTCGAAGATAATTCGTCTAACTGGCTTGTCGCAATCAAGAAATACCATTTTTTGGCACTTAGTTGGTGGTAATTCTTGTTGATCATCTGATGCCTCACGGCGCTTTGGTCGTTCGATGGGTGTTTTCATTGCCCCTCCGGAGTTGAAAGTTGTGTAGGCTAGATTAGTTTAAATCGGCAAAAATTAAAATCTCTTGACAAAAATCGCGATGTAAGGGGGTTCCCTCTTGTCTCATTCTGCCACGAGATCGCTAACTTCAGAAAACCTTTCCTCGAAATATAGTTTACCAGATATTTTTGTATAAAATAGCACTATTTTTAGGATATTAGAAATTCTAACTCCTGGTTTGCACGTTTTATTTTCAGAGGCTGGGTGATGCTCATAGCGATACCTTTTTCGTAATAAGCTGCTTCATTGATGAACACTGGATAGCCCGTTGAGCTACTACAGTAAGCAATTTCCTCTCCATCAAATGTTAAAAACATCTTGTCACCAGGATGGAGGGCTTCATAATCTCGAAATTGTAACTGAGGATGAATCATTGCCCTGATTTCTCCGGATTCATTTCTGGGATAATCAATTGCCTGAATATATTGATAAACAATCAAAGAATCTCCAATTTCCAACGGCATTCCTTTGTTGTATGCTTCCAGGTAGTCAAGAATTTCTCTGACGAGTTCTTCAGTTTGCTGAAATAAACGTGCATTCAATACACCTTGAGCTACTGCACCGACTTCAATAGTACAGCCCAATTTGCATATAGAGTCTAGATAGGGGCTATCTTCATTTCTGAGTGGTGAATAAAGGACTTTAACACTGGGATTAACATAACTCAGGTACGCAGCTAAGCGCAGGTTAAATGAATTTTTGCTCCCCAGAATTATTGTTAACCCCATATTGGCTGTTGTACTGTGCAAATCGACAACAAAATTAGCTTCTAATCTGCCTCCAGTTCCAAAAGTTTGATAAATGACCTTAGCCCGTTGCGCTTCGTAGCTCGATAGACTATAATTTGCTAAATATTGGCGTCGGAAACAACGATTAAGGTCAGTATCTACATATCGTTTTCCATTTTCATGTGCTTTGGGATTGGCTAATAAGGTTTGAGTTTCAAAGCTTGAGCGCTCAATTAACTTGGGTTTTCGCTCAAATTTTTTGATGAGGTGAACTCCTGTAAGTTCGTTTCCGTGTGTTCCACCAACAATAACTACACGCTTAATTTGATTCATAATTGCTAATTGCTAGTCAGTATTCAGATTATGTTAGTTTGAATAGTTATAATTAAAGCACCAAGCCTACTACAGTAAAGCTGCGCTTTACTTCCCCGAAGACTGAGAAAGCTATAAAGGAGAGTCAATGCTAGCATGGAAAGAAGTTTCATCGGCTGAGAAGAGTAAGATCAGAAATTCGTTCGGTTTCCTAAGGCTCCAGAATCTGCATTAGCAACTCCCGTCTTCTCAAAAACTAGCTCTTACGCTCTTAACAGAACAGCATTAGCACTCATTGTAGTCTAGGAGCGTTGTGGGGTGCATTGTCTGGCGTTCGTATAAGTGATTATCCAGACTTGAGAAAAAATATAAAGTTGACATATTAAAGATCGTACCTGTACAGAGGGGTTTTTACTCATATTTGAGTAGTGAAAGCTGTATCTGTTACTTGTTGCATAATCTTATAATAGATATATTAAATATCACTTGGTTAAAGTCTGTGAATGATCGGAGCTTTGGAAAATGGATAACGCTCTTGGTAGGAAGAAGGAAAATCTCTTCTTCCTTAATTCGCGATCGCGACATTTTAACTTCTACCTACCATTTGTAATAAGTACCAAAGCAGAAATTATTCAACCAATTAAAGACTATCGTAATGGGAGGATCAGTTCCATTGACTTCTAATACACTTCTACAACGAATACATCAACATCAACATCTGCGTGATTTACGAAACAAGTTGCTACGTCTTCACGCCTGTTTACTTAAGACAGAACGCACTATTTACGAACAGGTTAGTGGACGAGTATCGAGTGGAGAACTCCTTCAACTCGTTCTTAATCACGAACAATTTGCTTGGCTGCACAGCATTTCTAGACTTGTTGTGCAAATTGATGAAATGCTCTCAGCTGATGAACCTGCATCACTAGACGATGTTCAAAATTTGTTTGCTGATGCGCGAATGCTGATTGTGCCTTCAGAGGTTGGCAATACATTTGCCAGAAAATACTACTCTGCGCTCCAACGTGAACCTGACGTTGTATTGGCACATGCTGATGTATCAGCGCTTCTTACACAAAGCAAATAAGGTAATATATGATACTTAAACGTAATATATTATCTCAATAGGTGATAGTTGAGCGAGACGCGCCATGCTGCGTCTTGCTCTAATTTTCGCCGAATGTCGATCTTTTTTAAGATCTCTGCAATACGGAAGCTGAAAAAGTAGACCTAATCAGATGAATTATCCAGGGTAAAATACTAGCGTCCGTAACTCGATGCTCTGGCGTAGTCAATCCAGATTCTAGCGATCGCCTTAAGCTCAAATCCTTAACCTAAGAGAGATACAATTACTTTTCAACGTAGGATTGCAATCCGACCGTGACTGAAACAAATAATGAAGTCAAAATCAGCATAAATGCACAATAAAATGCCAAAGCATATGTATGGTATTCATTAAGTAATAGTTCTCCACTCTTACTCAATGTAGAGTCAGGGATAAAATTTGTAGACATCATTCCTATATAGTGCATCAATGAAATTGTGAAACCCATTAATACTGCTGGAAAAATTTTTCCGTGTTTTTCTATGCGACTTTGGCGTAAAACTTGGCGTAAAAAGTTTAAATTAAGAAAATATGTCAGTGATAGATATGATGCCGAAAATGCAACGACGATAGATAATATAACCAGAAAATAATTATAGCTAATTCTTGCATGCATCATCATTGCTGCCATACCTGTATAATGCATCAACGATATGCTGCTCGCCAGAATTAAAGAACTTATTAACAAACGCTTTTTAGAAGGAGGCTTCATTGTTTTGGAAATGAGCAGAGAAAATGCTACGCCTGATCCAAGTGCCGCCGGTAAAATCGATAAAATAGTAATGAAAATGTCATAATATATCTCTTCTGTTGTTGTGAAAGCTTTCATTCCTATAAAGTGCATTGTCCAAATCGTAAGACCCATCAATATGCCCATGATTAATGCCGTAAATCTAGCATCATTTTCTTTTTGGGTAAACGAAGGCAAAAAAGCCAGTACAGCATAGGAACCAATTATTGCCATAAGGACTGAGAGCGCAACAAAGTTGAGATTGTAAGAAAGGTGCATTCTTTTTTACCAGAAAAAGTAGGTATTGGCTTAATAATCAGGGTAAATGTATACTCCTGTCAAGATGCAAATAACCAGATAATGATTCCCTGATTTCTCACTAACTATAAAAAAATGAGATAAAAAAAATGCTAAGATGTATAGCGCGTAAAAACTTCAGTAGTTATATCAACCGTCTTTGCGGTTTGGGTATAAAATTCAAGTAATCCCAGGCTTGGATTACTGGCGATCGCCTATCAATTGGAAACCAACTTGTAGATACCAAAATTAAGGTAAATCTGAAAAAGCAAAGTTACGCTTTGGAGCAAAAAGCACCTACCTGAGTTTAGGCAGTAAAATGAAGGACAGTATCTGTAAGTAGTGGTAAGACATTTTCAGCCCCACACACGCCAGAAATTGCCGTTACATGAATTTGTCAACAGAGTCCGGAAGGGGAGCAAACCAGCTTCTTTTTGTCAAAAATCCAATAATAAACGTGGTCAAATTATCAAATAATAGAATAA